>JAYSRH010000189.1:0-11676 GCA_043721115.1 Fibrobacteria bacterium
GCATGGGGCATTGCTTGGTGCCGGCCGTGACTTCGATAGTTTCCAGTCCATCCTTGAGATAGAAGTCCGTAGCACAACAGATACCGCTGAAAATGCCCGTCACCACAACCTCTTTTCCGGCAAAGGTCGTGGGGTTCTTCACGAGTTCGGCAAGCTTAATTGACGTGAGTTTCCCATTTTCCTCCACCTTGATTTCCTCGGATGTCGCCGTGGGCTTTGTCTCTTTCTTCGCAGAATCCGCAGCGGCTTTGTCCTTGGCGCTCACTTGGCCCAGAATCAATAGAACGGATGACGAAATGACGGTGGCGAACTTGTTCATTTTTTATTTCCTTTGGTTGTCGCTGAATCTTCCAAGAGACATAACCCCCGGTCCAGAAGTACGGCTATGCAAGGGTCCACGACTCGGTAAAAAATCTGATTGCCTGCACGGCGGGAAGAAATGATGGAACGGTCCACTAAGCGTTGTAACTGGTTGGAAACGGCTTGTGGAGTCATCCCGACAGCTTGCGCGAGATCCGTCACGCAAATTTCCTTGGCGCGGATGAGGGCATGAAGCAGTCTTAGGCGCGTGTCATTAGCCAGGATCTTAAAGATTTCTGACAAGGCCCCCGCTTGGGTAGAGGCAATCAACGGTCGTTTGGCGATGGACGGTTTGGGTGGGCAGCAATCAATGGTGGGTTGGGTGGTTTTCTTTGCCATTGAATCTGCCTCGGTTATCAACTATTAAACTACCTCGTTTAATTATATAAGTCAAGGCCAGCTTCCGGAATTTCCCGGATTTCACCGAATTTTAGTGATTGGTGGGCGAAAAATAATTTTTCAAGGCCAATGGTAGACATCCTCGCATGGCGAATCGTGGAATCTTTTCAGCATGCTCCCGTTGTGGGCTTCCGATTGAATCCAAGTAATCCAAAAGCCGTCAGGGCAGCGAATGAAGCTCCAGCTAAAAAAGTAGCTGAAGCACCGAAGTGATCCCATAAAGCTCCTGCCAATACACTGGCCATCAGAATTGATAGTCCACCTACCAGATTGAAAACACCGAAGGCCGTGCCCCGTAAATTCACCGGGCAAGAGTCCGCAATCATTTTTGAGAATAGTCCTTGGGTCATGGCCATATGCAGACCCCAAAGAGATGCGCCGACGAAAACCAGGCTGGCGGATACTGCCTTTGCTAATACGATGTCCGCGATAATCAGTACCCCCAGCCCCAGAACAAGAAGCATCCGCTTGTTCATCCGGTCTGCAGCAATCCCGGCAGGGTAAGACAAAGCTGCATAGACAATATTCATCAGGATCAAGACAATCGGGGCGTGACCGATAGCAAGACCTACGCTTTTCCCCCTCAATATCAGGAAGGCTTCGCTGAATCGAGCCAGTGAGAACACTGCTCCCAGAAATACGATGAGCCAAAATCGAGACCCAAGTTTTCGCGCTCCAGCCAAAGGAAACCAAGCGCGTTTATCCAAGGTAGGTTGAATGGAGTCCGGTTCACGGAGACCCAAGAATAAAATGGCTACTGCGATGAGCGCCGGGAAGACACCAATCCATAAAGTAGCCCGCAAATCATTGGCAAACCAAGCCATAAAAACCACAGCAAGGGCAGGGCCCATGAACGCGCCGATCGAGTCGAAGGTCTGTCGCAGTCCGTAGGCTGCGCCTCGTAGTTCCGGAGGGGCCAGATCGGCAACCAAAGCGTCCCGTGGCGCCCCACGAATGCCCTTTCCCACGCGGTCGGCAAACCGGGCAACCATAACCCATCCTAGGGAATTAGCCAATGGAAATATCGGCTTTGTTAGGGCTGACAAACCATAACCGAGGACGACCAAAAATTTTCGCCGACCCAAAAAGTCACTGAGCGCTCCGGAGAATATTTTCGTGACAAGGCCTGTAGCCTCCGCAAGTCCTTCGACCAGGCCGATGGTTACCATACTTAATGCCACTTGGCATTCGTCGCAACGATCTTGAACTAACAAACATGCTTTTTCCCCTTATAGGTTGCGCTAAAACCGATTATGCCGCGTGAGCGAAGCCCTGAGCATGAGACGAAACTCATATCCGGGATCCTTTTCCAGGACCAACGACGGGTCACCGGAGGTAATATGCCATGCGTTCTCGGCTAGAATATTAACTCGTTGCGCCGTAAGCGGGACATTCCAGTTGATTCCGGTACGAAGGATAGTCGCTTCCGCGTGCGGCGTCGCTACGCCATTCAATATGGCCCATTCGGGGCGCAGGAATACACTGAGGTCACCATAGCGTTTGTCCTCATAGAACTGACTTAGGATTTGCAAATATCCACCTTGGGCGCGAGTATCGCTGCGGGAAAAAAACGAGGAAATCCACTCCCAACTTATTCGCGAGGGGAAACTTCCATTCAGTTGTAAAGCTCCATCGGTTTCCAAGGTCGTTTTTGATCCTTCGGCTGCAATAGAGAGGACGGGCGCATTGGCTAAGGCGGACGCAAGAACAAAGCTGCCGGGATCAATCCGATGGGTCCAAGCGAGTGCGGCCCCCATCAGAAGGGAGCCTTTGCTTTCCGATTGCCATAGCGTCCAATTTGCCTTTGCAGCCCAATCATTGATGGGGGAAAATCTCGGCTCGTCCTGATTGAGAGAGCCCCGATTGTCCCCTGCGGAAAATGCCAATTGCAGACGGGGGTTGATGCGCGCCTGAACTTGCCCACCCCATTGCGTCCCAAAGGCATGGAGGGAACCATGGCTCTCCAGTATAGCCGATCTATTTACCGTGGGAAGATTGCCGCTGGGAAGATTGTCCTCGAAACTCAGGATATGCGTGTTTTCACCATAGAGAACCCGAAGCCGGGAAGGGTCCTGGGCGTTTTGGAACGCGATAAAAGCGTTCTCCCAAATTTTCCAGGCAGGTTTTGCCCTGAAAAAATCATTGTCGGTTAAATCCACCTCATACACGGCCACGGGTTGAACCCCGCCCATTGAAGGGAAGTCCATTTCGGATCCCTGCCGGACGCGACGAAAGTACGGATCCACACCATTCCCGAGTGCCCACTGTCCATAACCCCAAGTAATGAAGCGCGCGGGGCCGGGTCCGATGATCACGCCCATGTCGGGATCCAGGCGGCAACATTCTTTCTCCGCGACCTCACCATACGCGCTCACACCAAGCGCGGCAATCCCAGCGAGAAGGGGGACGATACTGCGTGGAACCTTTTTATCTGAACCTTGGCGTGATTTTGCACTGAAAGACCGGTAGAGGAACAGCGCCAGGAATATAAATGCACAGGCTTCAACAAAAACCTTTTCCGCATCCAGGAAATCAATCGGCTTGTCCTTGAGGGAGGGGTCGGTGAATAACCCGTGAATCAAAAGCAGCGGCAGGGCGGCGTATGAGAAGTAATGGAGCCTGCGCCAAACCTTATAGGGGATTCTAGGCTTGTAATACGAGCTGATGATGATAACGGCCAGCAGATAAAAGGCCGCGGCACCCAGCGAATGGATCCTAGGCTGATGCGAAGTCCAAAGGGGCAAGAGGAGATCCCGCCAGCGATAGCCCGAACTATGAATGAACGGGATCAGGGCCACATGGAAAACGGCCAGGCAAAAAGCGAGGTAGCCGGTCATTTTGTGCAGCTTGAGCAGCGAAAGCCCTTTCGGAAGGGGGACGCGAAAGCGGGACCAAATAGATAGGCCCAAAACCAAATTCACCACTATGGCTCCCAGTGCGGTGAGACCCAAAATGTTTGAAAGATCCAGCAGTTCCATAGCAACTCCTTGTTGATTGAATTTTTCGAATAGGAATAAAGGAGCGGACCGGAGCTTATCCGGCAGCTTGGCGGGGCGGAACTGCTAAACGAGGAGTACGATGGAACTTAAATTGCAGAGATGTCGGGAAAAAGCAGGAGGAGGTCGTGCCTTAGGATGCCATATCGGACGCGCTGCATTGCCGATGAGGATAACGAAAGAAATATGGATTCCCTCATAATCCACTTTGACTGAGGGAATGGAATAGCCAGAGGACAAAGCGAAATGGTCGAGGGCGGATAGGGAGATTTCACTAACATTTTCCGGCGATTCGAAGGATTGGCAGTCTTCGCCATTTTCCCAGTCCTCACTGGTAACGACGGTAGCAGGATGGAGAATGCATTTATCGGGACGAACCTCCAAGTTGAATCCGAAAAACGCGGCTTGGAAAGAAAAGAGAGCAAGAAATACTGGCACTAAAAGCCGACGTATTTTTAACCTAGCCATGACCTAAGAGTACCAATTTTCGAGCCCACTTACAACTGAACTGTCACCCTACTTCCGGACACAACCTTCAGGTAGATTTACCTGAGAATGGAGTTCTATGACAAACGAAAATCGTCGGGTATTTAATGGGAAATTTAAAGAGCGAGCGGTGGCTATGGCCAAGGACCGGAAAAACGTGACCTAGGTGGCTCGGGGGCTGGACTCGAAGCTTTTCTTCGAAGCATAAAGTACGAGGCAAGAAGAACAACGATCTGGATTCCCGAGGTTTCATAAGTTGGATATAGACCGATGAATTCAAACCGAAGATTCAATGCTGCCGAAGTTACGCTTATGTATCCTGCCTCCTGAAGGGAATGAAAACCCTTGCCTGCCAGTATGATTGCCAGAAAAGCCATCACGAAAGAAGAAATGGAGAAGAACAATCGCACAGGAATTCTGGCGCTAGCCCTTAAGAATATCCAAGCAATGAACAGGGTAAGTGCAATTGCAGTGATCGTACCACCGAGAATAGCGCCCCCAGTTCCCTTTCCTTCCATGTTTAAGGCCGACAGAAAAAGGACGGTCTCAAAAGCCTCCCGGAAAACCACGATGAAAGAAAACACCCCTAACCCAAGCAGGCTTTTGCCATCGAGGACGGCATGAATCCGGGATTTAATAAAAGCATTCCATTTGTTTATTTCCGACTTGCTGTGCATCCAGAAGCCCATGTAGATGAGCACCAAGACCGCGAAGAGTGAAGAAACACCTTCGGTGAGCTCCCGTCCCGCACCGCTTAAACCTGCGACCCACCCCGAAAACATCCATGCGCAGAATCCGGCGAAAACAGCTGCAACCCATCCCCCATGGACATACCGGGCGGCTTTCCCCGTGCCCGTAGCTTTAATGACTCCAAGAATGGCGATAATCACCAATAGCGCTTCAAAACTTTCGCGCAGTAATATTCCTAAGGTGACCAGGAAAACTGCCCACCCGGGCATGGGCTTGGACTGAAGTAGGTCTTCGGCCTTCAGGAGCAAGAGCTTTGCAGCGCCAATATTAAGGTCAACCTGCGAGGCAGACATTTTGTCTTGGATGGAGCTTCGAACCTTCATCATCGCTTCCTCAAGGCTCCCGACAAAACGAGAGTCAGTCGACTTCAGGCGGGGCTCAATGGGTTCAATGCCATCAAGATAGGCAAACAAAGCCGCATCCCCGCTTTTCTCTTTTTGCCCTTGTTTGTACAAAAGCATGGGAATCCGCAGGAAATTCGATTTGACCGTCGGGGAGGTCATAGACGTCTTGGGTCTAGCCGAGGCGACCGGATTGGCTTTTCCTGGAACGGGAGCATTCCAAGAGCCCTTGTGGAAAACCGTGCCTCTGTAAATTGGGATAAAGCGGCAAGTGGTTCATCAAATTATTCAAATGCAATTCAATCCCTATCTGACTTTGGAGAAGGTCAGTTGCTAACCCTAGACTCAACCGAACAACCCGCCAGGGACACCCGGTTAATGTTGATCTGGGGTGTCCACTTTGTGTCCACTTTTTCGGAGTAGATGAGGGGCCTTCGTAGGGTCTGGTCAGACCGGAAACGAAAAAGCCCCTCCGGTATTGACCAATTCCGCGTGAAATCAGGCAACCCGAAGGGGCTTATGGAGCGGATTGCGGGACTCGAACCCGCGACCCTTTGCTTGGGAAGCAAAAGTGGAAATGCCTTTTTGACAAAGGAACCAAACTGGTCGATAGGAACCGACCTTGAGTATTCGTTAAACCAGAAGTCCGCCCAGGATCCCCGGTTCATGTTTGGGAGGTCGCCAAGTGTACCCCGAGTGTACCCTTCTGCGTAAAACTGGGTACGATTCGGTGGGGTTTCGCCGGAAGGGGCAGAAACAAGAAGGCCCTTCGAAGTTGTCAGTTCTCTAGGAGAATCAACAACTTGAAGGGCCTAATTTTGGTAGCGGGGTCAGGATTTGAACCTGAGACCTTTGGGTTATGAGCCCAACGAGCTACCGGGCTGCTCCACCCCGCATCGATGAAAAAGAATATACAATTTAATCGGTAAAGCGGAAAGCCCAAAAATGAATACCTATCCAAATCGTTTGATCCTAGCCATTAAGCTCAATCCATCCCTATACGAAGAAGTAGAGGCCGATCCATCGGCTTTAAATCAAGCCATACTCACCGTGCTCCTTTCCAGCTTGGCGGCCGGTATTGGCGGCATGCGGGGTGGTGTCACGGGAATATTGGCGTCCGCGATCATCGCCTTGCTGGGATGGTTTGCCTGGGCCTATCTTACGTATGTCATCGGAACCAAATTATTACCTGAACCGCAGACTCGCTCGACATGGGGAGAAATTTTGCGATGCACTGGTTTTGCAAGCGCCCCTGGATTTTTCCAAATATTTTGCTTTCTACCTGGACTGGGACCCTTGATTCGGCTGATTGCATCCCTTTGGATGCTCGCTGCCTTTGTAATTGCGGTCCGCCAAATGCTCGACTATACCAGTACCTTAAGGTCGGTTGGTGCCTGTGTTTTGGGATGGGTAGTGATGACGGCATTGAATGCCTTATTATTCATTCTGTCTCTCGGTGCCGTATCCCTATGAATTTTGAAAAGATGATTAAGCGATTAGCAAGTTGGACCGGTTGCATCTTAGCCAGATCCATCTAGCCAGATCCATCGACCTCTCGCAGCAAATCGCGCACGGCCCGATCCGTTTCCAGAAAAACCAGCTTCTCGGAAAGATGGTTGAGCGCTAACCGTGTAACATGAAACGCTTCGCCCAAAGTATTGTATATCGCCACCATGTCCAATTTTTTTGCCAAGAAATGAGTGCCTGCCATGCGAAAGTACGCGCTACCCATCTCTTCATAATATTTGAATCCTGGGGCCCCGCGCCGTTGGACCCGGTGTAGCACTTGATTGGGATAAATTCCGGACTGAAAAAGTGCGTAATTGCCGATATGGGTTTGCATGGCAAAGCGCTCCCCTTCTTCCATCTGCTCCAGAGCCGCGACCATTTCAAAGAGATACTCCAGCGGCTGGGGATCGGACGGATTCTGTTTTCTGAGCCGGGTCAGCAGGGCGAATTCCGCTAAAACCTCTGCTACATAATCGGCCACTTCACGCTCGAGAATGTCC
This sequence comes from Fibrobacteria bacterium, assembly GCA_043721115.1. Taxonomy (GTDB): domain Bacteria; phylum Fibrobacterota; class Fibrobacteria; order UBA11236; family UBA11236; genus Chersky-265. The sequence continues at coordinate 7,342 of JAYSRH010000189.1, forward strand.
TCTTTCAGTAGCACATTCCTGACCAACACATAGAAATAGAAGTGCATGGAAACAGACAGACAGCTACGCGTGTCCAACAGCGCGCGGAAAATCCGAGGATGATCCAGCATTTGGTCCAGGCTTTCCTGGTCTTTGAACAATCGATATATGCGTTCCGATTCTTGACCCTGAATGGGCAATGCCAACACTGTGCTGACAAATTCATAATCGGCTGGCGTAAACTGGGCACGGCAATTGGGACGGATAACTTTCATAGTTACATAAACCCCCGTTACCAATCATATCGTAATTAATGCGCGTTAGCTTAAGCCTCTGTACGGATAGCACCCATTCAGCCTAAATAAGCTCAAAAATTGTGGCGGAATTAGCGAGGCTCCGCTGTCCACAAAGCCTGAAGATCGCGCGGCAACTTGTCCCAGGCGGCTCCCATCGCGTTGTCCAGATGGCTATCCAAGGACTTGTCCAAATCCATAAAACCCGCCTTGCCTTGATAGCGCATGGCCCATTCCACTCTACTTTCTCGCACGTTCCAGAAAAGCAGGTCAAACTTCCAATTGAATCCACCTGTGTGTCCGTTGGAAATTAGTGGTTTGATGGAAATGTCGATACCGGTGGTTATCAGCAAATAGTCTTGGTTCAAAAGGCCACCTAAACGATCCAGAGTTTGGCGCGTTTTAGGGTTTGTCATGCGATCCCGGGGACGATATATCAAACTTTCCGTTGAATCCGGAAACCATTTGGACCATGGAAAAGCAAGACTGTCCAGCAAGGCCATCAAATCCAGCTTCTGGTTTTCCACCAATTTAAAATGAGGCGCCAACAGTTCAACCTGGGCATTGGGAAATCGGCCCGCCAACTTGTCCTTCCAGTAGTTTTCCAAATAGAACTCCATTCCATTGGCAGAAAGCCTATGGCACGAATCACACGGAATCGATTCCCGATACTGCTGGATATGGATGGGCAGCACGCCAAGGTGAAGGGTCGAAGGTATCGGATTGCCTTGCGGTGTGAGAGAAGGCCAAAAAAATTGCCGATTGGAAAATAGTGCTGTCCGAATTTGATACGAAAAATCCTCTGCCCGGGAAAAATCCCAACCGATATTGAGGTAGACTAGGCCGAGTAGAACAATAGAGGGCAACCGAACAGTTGAGGAAGGATTTGAAATGGATGGCATCGGCTTAAAAGTACACAGACCGAAGGCTTGATTCTAGGTGTCGATGCTTATTCTGGATTAGGCGCTGGCTGCAAAGGGCCTGGGAGGCTCTTCGTGGGAAAGCGGTTTACGGATGTGATTGAGGCGTTCGACAAAGCGGATGTACGTTGCAAAGGCATGACCTGGCGTGTCGAAGCGTTCATAAAACAAGGCACGGATATCCCGCAATGGGATTAGCCCTTTTTTAACGGCATAGTAGAGCTTGTTGCCTAGCATATAGCCAAGCTGGGTGCTGAAAATCTGAGGCAGGCTGGATCGCTCCGGATAGATTTCCACAAATTTCTTTCGGAAATCGAACTCCCTGGAACATCGTTTTTCCAAATGCAAATGCTGTAGGATCAGCCGTGAAACCTTCACCGTCTCGGCTTGATTTGGCGAATCCCATCCCTGTTTCACCTTACCCAGGAAAAGTCGCAAGGAGGATTCCGTCGGAGCCTTGCGCTTCTCATTGATCATTTTGGAACCGAAAAATCCCAGCGCTTCCGTCATGACATTGTTGTAAAAATAATGGTGGCCACGCGGCATGTTATCCAGCGGCCCACGCAAAACCAGGTTCATCAGGTGAGTGGCTTCTTCTGCCACTTGGTTGATGCTGGAATTGGGCAAGTAGATCAAGAAGGAATCCATGCCACCTTCCCGGTATTCCAGCAGAAACCCCTCTCCGCGCCTAATCTTGTCCTTGACCACGCGTAGACTACCCTTGAGCTCAGGAGTGTTCTGGATGACCTCGGTGAAGTCCAGGTTGCGGCTAGAATAAACCGTCAACCTTTCCAGATTTTCCATGGGAAACTTGAATTGGAAAAGCGAATCGAGGTTTTGGACAATACCTTGAATTTGATTGAAATAGTTTTCGCCTGAAAGCTCGGCCCAGTTTCCGCGCACCGGGAAGTAGCCATCTTCGGCAAACTCAAGCCAGTCTAGATACGATTGCAGTTTTGTAGCGGGCACAGTGTTCATTAGGCAGAAGCTATCGGAGCTAATCTGTAGGACATCGGCTTCTTCTTTGCGCTCCAGCGCCAGCTTCCAGTAAAGGGTCTCTGAATTTTGATAAATGATGGTATACTGTGGAGTTATACCAAGCGGTTTTAACCTATTTTCAACTTCACGAGGGAGGTGATTGGGCGAAATATGGTAATCGCCATCGACCACGTAAATCAAGGAACCGGGGTGGCGAATCACGGCCTGGCCGATCACCTGAGCGGAGTAAATGTCGCGAGCCGGAAGCGATTTTTCCGGATCCGGTTCTTCCATATTGATGCCAAGTACGGGAATTTTTTTTTCACGACAGTAATCGAGAATATGCCGCCAAGGATTCCAATTGTAGGCCCACTTGCGAGCATACCCAATTTTGTTCAGAAATGATTTTTCATCCACTTCCCCAGACATGAACAGGTCGACCCATTTCTGATCGATGCCATGAAACATCTCTAAACACAGGACGATTTCGCGTTTGCCCGACAGTTCCTGAAGCATTGCCAAAATCGAGCGCTGGGAATGGCGCAAGGTATGGTAGTCCCCGTGGTACACAATATCGCTGGCCTGAACGCGACGGAGGAGATCCGCCTTGGTGGATACATTTTGATAGGACTTCAAATAGCGATTGTATTCTTTGCCATACCGCGTCACAATGGGATTGGCTCCCAGACTACGCTTAACCTGCTTGAGATTCTTAGCATAGGTCTCATGCTGCATCCGTAGCAGCTGCGCGCGCAGGTTAGCCATCGCGGTCCCCCACCCTAAGTAGCTGATAATATGTGAGTTGTGGTGACATTGCCCGCATACCAACATTATCCAACTTTCCCTGTGCGACGGAAATACCGGAATGGCCAGCGCCAGGACATAACCACAAATATCGCAAATAACTCCGATAAAAAATAAATCCCCAACCTACCCCCTTAAAATCGTATTTTTTCTCGTTTTCAAATGAAAATGCATTAATACGACTGAAATGAGGTTATTTCCATGGGTTTCAAATGCGGCATTGTCGGACTACCGAATGTGGGCAAGTCCACCATTTTTAACGCGCTAACCAGCGCCGGGGCCGAAGCCGCGAACTTTCCATTTTGCACCAAAGAGCCGAATGTCGGCATGGTTGGAATTCCCGATGCCCGGCTCCAGGAACTCGCTAAGGTTTACAAACCGAAAAAAGGAGTTTTACCGGCCGTGATGCAGTTTGTGGACATTGCCGGATTGGTTAAAGGTGCGTCCAAAGGGGAAGGTCTCGGCAATCAGTTCTTGTCCCACATTCGGGAAACGGACGCCATCATGCATGTTGTCCGCTGTTTTGAAGACATCGATATTTCCCATGTGGATGGGTCCGTCAACCCCGTGCGCGATGCCGATGTGGTCAATACGGAACTCGCTTTACGGGACATGGATACGGTCGACAAAAAGCTTTCCAAAGACAAGAAGATGTCCGTCTTGGCCACCAAGGAGGCGAAGGAGGCCAAAGTCCGCGTGGATATTTTGGAAAAGCTCAAGGCCGTTTTGGATGCAGGTGAGCCGGCTCGTACCGCTGGTCTGACCCCGGAAGAATCCCTACTGGTTAAAGACCTGGGGCTGCTAACCATCAAGCCACAGTTTTATTGCGCCAATGTTCGGGAAGAGGAAATTCATACCGGCAACGCCCACTTGACAGCCATGCAGGCCTACGCAAAAACCCAAGGCAGCGATGTGCTGGTTTTTAGCGGCAAGATTGAAAGTGAAATTGCCGAACTCGGCGAAGAAGAAAAAGCGGCATTTTTGGCGGAGATGGGTTTAAAAGAATCGGGCCTGAGCATGGTTATCCGCAAAGGCTTTGCCATGTTGGGACTTCAAACTTATTTCACCGCAGGCGAACAGGAGGTACGGGCTTGGACCATTCATAAAGGTTGGACAGCCCCGAATGCAGCCGGTGTCATTCACAGTGACTTCGAACGCGGATTCATTAGCGCCGAGACGTTGGCCTATCCCGATTTTATCAAGTTCGGCACCTGGCAGGCGGCTAAAGAAAAAGGCTTAGTGCGTAAGGAAGGCAAAGAATATATTGTGCCGGTTTTATGCAGGCTCCGACGCCGATTACCGCTTTTTCCAGTCAAGTTCTGATCGTGAATTCATGGTTCAAAGGGAGCACCGGCATTGTC
>JAYSRH010000190.1:0-11669 GCA_043721115.1 Fibrobacteria bacterium
GTTCCATAAGCTTCAGGATAGAGAAAGGAACTACCCCTACTTTGAAGCAATTTCTTACAAAAAGGCGGCTTGAGGACTCGTTTCAAAAGAGCCGCACCCAATTAAATATATGCTATCAAATTCGGCGCCACTCCTTTGTTCGGTAGATTTCGGAACCTGGAAAGAAAGTGAACAAATAAAAACACCAAGTGAAGATTCAAAAAGCTACTGCCATACAAACTGCGGACCATGGAAATACGAACTTTGTTAAATTTTCCGGTTGGTAAAAGATTAAGTAAATCGCGGGCCTGGAAAAGCGCAAAAATACGATCAGTGCGAATCTTGAATGGCCGATTTGAAGGCCACCTTGATTTTCCGATACATGGATTTACAATCCGAATTGCCAAGGATTGGTAGGCACACCGCAAAGTAAAGAACTTGAATCAGGAAGCTCGATTCCGGATTCTTGGCAGTCAACCACATATTGGCGCACGTAAGGCAATGGAAACCGAAAAGCAATTTCCAGCGGCTTTTTTCCCATAGCCTGGAAAACGGAAATTCTGCCATGCTACTTACGCAAAACAGAATCAGTAAACTGCAGATAAGAACGGAAAAATAAAATCCGATGAGCCCAAGTGCATTTCCGAAATACCTGTACCCGAACTTCAAAAAAGAAATAACGAATAGGACGTTCAAGAACTGGATGCCCAAAAGCAGTTTCTCCCTCCTCAATCCGATGATAAAAGCATAGAAGACATTCCCGAAATTATTCGTGCTTTCCACCATCACTAGAATCAGAAAAACCAATATAGCGTCACTAGTCTTATAAAATCTTTCCGATAGGCACAAGAACGCAGGGGAAAGCAGCGAGAGGCCCAGCATTGAGAAATAGACCGCTATTCGGGTGATGGGAATCGCACTGTTTTCCAAAAAACCCTGGTATTCATGCACGCTCGCAAGGGCGCTTACCTTAGGTAAGACGTTCCTGAGCGAGCTAGTATAGATCCCGGAAAGTGCCGTTACAAAGCGCCTGGAAATCTCGTAGGTGGCGATTTGGGAAGGGCCAGCACATATTCCGATGATGTATTTGATAATCGGATCCAGAGAGGTTCCCAGGATATTCACCCCTTGTAGCGTAAGGCTTTGTCCCAGCATTCTGATCGCTACCCTTGAGTCCAATGCCCTTGGGGCAATCCTTACATTCGATTGGCTACCGAAAAAAAGGTACAGGTGAGCAGCTAGCAATAACGCGGCACCAAAGGCATAAAGTGAGGCCAGCGCCAGGATATCGAGCCTCAATAGGTAGACGAAAACGATGCCTGAAAATTGAACGGCGGTGTTCAGGATGGAAAGTTTGGCAACCCATTTGAACCTGTTGAGGCCTTCAAATACGCCCCGGAAAATGTTAGCGATATAGTTTAAGTAAAAACCGAAGGCTAAGACTATGGAAACGGAGGCAAATGTATCGACTTGGCTTGCAGAAACGAGGCTGCCGTTTGTGATCACGAACCCTTGCAATATAAAGACCAGGGACACAGCCAATAGTGCACCGAATACCAGCACGTAAGCTAGTGCATTCGTAAAATCTGAATCCAGTTGCGTGGATTTCCCGTTGGCAGCCACCAAACGGACCACGGAAACTCCAATTCCGAAATCTATTGCACCCCCCAATCCGAATACCGATAGGAGAAGGACCCAAACGCCAAAAGCTTCCTTCCCGAATGAAAGCAGATTGAGCTTCAATCCAAGAAAGGAAAAGCCGATCAAGACCAAATATTGCGCCGCCAACCAAATTGAGTTCCTGAAGTCTCTGCCTTCGAGTTTCATTCGAAGTTATAGGATTCAGGTTGCGGCAAAAGCCGATGGGCGGTTTCACGGATCAAGATCCTATTGTTCGCAACTGTGATCCCAAGTATTATGCCCCACACAATTGCGCATTGATGCCAAAGCCACGCATCTGTGAAAGCCATCGAATAGGCCACGTAAAGATGAACCATAAGGATTGTCAAGGAGACGTGTTTTTGCCTGTCCGATGAGGACATGGATAGGGAACGAAAGGATACCCTCAGGGAAGCGATCATCAGGGCCAGGAAACCGGCCATGCCGAGAATGCCTGTTTCACACAGAACGGCTAAATAGGTCACGTGAGGGCTGAGCTATTCCACGTACGACTCATAGAGAAATTTTGGAAGGATATTGTATTTCCTGGAGCTGAACCCAAACGAATAAGTCCCTATTCCCGCGACAGGATGCTTTATGAATCCATTCGCTGCCGTAATCCAAATCATCAGTCGTGTGCCGATTGTATTATTTGTCAAACCCTCCATTCCAGCGGGCACCTTTGACTTGCTGTCCGAGGAGATCAATTCCTTATGCCTATTGAATATGTCCGGCTTGGCCAAAAATGTGCCTCCGACAAAAAGCATAAGTAACACCACCCCAAGGAATCCTTTTTTCATAAGTCTCGAACGGCTGACAGGAATCGACCGAGGGAAAATTAATCCATAAACCATAAATGTGATTACACTTAGACAAAGGGAAAGAAGCGTGTTTCGCGTCTGCGTAAGGACTAGACCGGTAAAAGTCAATCCGAGCAGGGTAGGCACCCAGAATGAAGTCTTCCTGTTAGCAAAAGCGAAAGTCGAAAAAAGGATGAGAATTGAAACGCAGGCGAAATCGACGAAAACAACCCCCGTAAACCCAAAGATGCGCTGCCTCGCAGAATTAGTCCAGAATACAAGAAAGAGAATATAGAGTGAATTCAAAGTCGTCCATCCAAGGAATACCTTGGCCACCCTCACGATTGCTGGGTGACTGTCAATGGTTGCATTCAACAGCTCGATCAAAATAAAAACAGACGCGAGATTGAGGCAGTGAAACAGGCTTTTGGAAATACTGGTCGTATTGACCAGGGAGGGTAAGGTCAGGATCACGTAAGCGAGGAAATATTTCCTAATCGGATTTGATTCCAGCAGCATAAGGATCTGCCGGCTTCTGAGGACAAAGGCCAATGGGATCAAGTAGGTTGCATAAACGGCCGCGTGCATGCCAAGTCCATAAATATGCATGTTGGCTAGAGAAATGACAAAGAAAATGGACCAACTGATGTTCATGGCAGAAAGCAATGCCACTGGTATCATGACCAGGAAAATCAGGTTTTTCGGGCTCGCCAGAATTTGGGGAAAGACGTATGCCACGAGCGAAAATAAAATGGCAACCAATCCAAGGAATATTTCCAAGGAGGCAAACCGGGGAAATGTTCTCGGTCCCGGGCTAAGCACGCGAACCGAATAGTTCGGCTTTAATTTTCTCCAATTTGGGATTGGATGCGCGCATTAATACTTCCTTCACAACCAGCCAAAGAAAGGCACAAAGCGTTATGAATGCAGCAATCAGGATAGCCATGATTGTCCGCTGGGGGAAAGCCCGTTTTATCGGCGGTACTGCATTATCGATTACGTTCATGACTGGCGTCATTTTTTGTTCATTGAATCTCGCCTGTTCAAATACGGGGAAAATGTACTGTAACATGGCGGCGTATACCTCGACATTGCGGTACAACCTATAGTAACCCAGTACAGACTTTGGCAAGGAATCGAGAGGGAGCGCGTTCAAGCTCGAAGTCCTCGTATTCTTGAAAAAGTCGATATCTTTCTTCAATTCCAACGAAGCTATTTTCGCCGTCTTAAATTCATTGGATTGCTCCCCCATTAGCTCCTTTTTCACTCTCGCCTCGAGGTCCTTTTTCGCCCATTCGGATTCAATTTTCGAGAACCTTTCCAAAAGCGCAACGGACTGGGACTTGGCTTCGAACATGCCATTTTTTTCCTGGTATGCCTTCAAGGAGTCCTCGGCATTCTTCAAATCCATCTTAATGGCTTCCAGACGCTTCTCCAGGAAGAGTCGGTCATTTTTCGATTTAGTAATATTAATCTCGATCACTCTAGTATTTAGATATTGGACCAGGTAGTTAGCTACTTCGCTGGCAAGATTGGGATCTTGGAACGTACTGGAGATGACGTAGGCATTGTCCATAGTAACGTCAGTTCCTATGCGCTTCCTTAAGGCTTTGACCGCCATCTCCCGATTTTTGAACTTGTATTTTTTCATTAGGTCAAACCTGTCAATAACATTTTCCATTGAGACACGGCTCATGAGTATAGTGGTGTAGAGCCCGAATTCCCCGTCGGACGAAATACCATTCGAAAGCGCGGGTAGGACACCGGAGAACTTTCCTGCCAATGCCATCAGACCTGAATTTGAATTACTTTCTCCCGAAGAAATAATGGTGGCATTGGCTACGAATTCAGGCTTCACCAAGACGAAAACGGATAGGTACGAGAATACCAAAAAAACAGTAAAAACGATAATCAGTCTTTTTTTATTCCTGGCAAGTACCAACAATAGGTCCAAAAATTCGAATTCGATTTCATTCAGTTTGTCCATGTATCCCTTATTAGTATCAAAAGCCTTTGTGAAACGTAATGAACCAGAATTTCATTCAAAAAGTTACTTACTTTAGAAAGAGTAAGGAAGTCCAAGTAACCATTTCATGTTTTCTGGCTCCTACCTTTGTGCGATTTTCGCAATGGCATACCTCTTCAAGCGATGGATTCTCCTGGACCACAAGAATCTGTAAAAATGGAAAATAGATTCTGGCGATTGCGCGTAATAGGTTCTTTTCAATTCTTTGACCTGCGTCCTGCCGAATGTACTGGACTTTCCAGCTGGATAAAACCTAAAGTGACTGATATTTTCAGGTATGTAATGCATTTCGAATTTCTGGGAGATACGCAGAAAAAAATCAAAATCCATTACAAGATGCAGGCTTTCATCGATATTCCCGATTTCCTCAATGACACGCTTCCTCCAAAAACAACTGGGCTGCCTGACCGCATCCGGATTCTTTAACAGTTTCTCGCGACTCATGACATCACCTCCGTAGCTGACCAATAGCTGCTTATCGATATCGACAAAAGTGATGTCGCCATAGAGAAATGCGCATTCGGGATGTTTTGTGAAATATTCCTCCACTTTTCGAAAACAATTCTGGTAATAGTAATCATCGGAATTAATCCATGCGATGATTTCACCGGTGGCCATGGCGAAACCTTTGTTGATCGCATGGCTCTGCCCTCGGTCCTTTTCTGATACCCATTTCAGATGTCCGTGTTCCTTAAGGATTTCCACGGTAGAATCATTCGAGCCGCCATCCACGACAATATGCTCTATCTCGCAGCCATCCTGGTTAAGAACGCTCTGGATCGTATCCTCAATGAATCGGCCTTGATTGTAGGAAGGCGTGATAATTGAAAACTTCACAGATTCCCACCCCTTAGCAAGGGTCCGGCGGGATCTCGAAGTGACACTTTCTGAAATATCCCATCCACCTGTAACAATCTGCCAGTAGTGGGATCTGTGAAGCCAATTTCAATATCTATCAAACCAAATCCTCGCTGCTGCAAATAGGAATACATCTCGTTGTACAAGGACTCCCCGGCGTAAAGCGGAACCAGTGACATTTCCAATTGAATGGTATCAATGCTCGCAAGTGACTCTTGGGCGCCCATCAGAACTGCTTTTTCAAAACCTTGGGTGTCAATTTTTAGGTAGATTTTTCCCGTCAAGTTGAAAGCCGTGTCGCGAATTCCATCCAGCGTTTTTATCTCTATCCACTCCTTCCCAACATAACGAGAATGAGGTGCGGCATCGACATGGGTCGGCAGCATTCTCAGCAAGGAACTGCTATAGGAGTTGCCAGCGATGTTTATTTCACGCTTCGCATTGTCAGCGCCCAAGGCATAATTGTATGCAGACCAGTTCGGATCCCGATCAGCTTTCACCTTAAGTGCAGAAAAGGCCGAGCTCAAGGGCTCGAACGAAACAATTTTATTCTTGTACCCGATTTTTTTTCGGGTATATTCGCCGAAGATTCCAGAATTTGCTCCCACATCGAGAACGGTATCAAAAGACATTGCCTCAAAGAATTTTTTTCTACGGGACATCGATTCCGGATCCGTTGGGAAACGCGTGATGTCATAGCCGGTTTTTCGGATTAATCTTCTCAGGATGGCTTTTAGGTTCATTATTTATCCATTTTGGTTTTGTGGCGACAAATTAGTCAAATGCTTCCTGTGCCAGATTGAACCATTCAATCTCACCTTAGTATGGCCATAAGTTTTTTTGCCTGGCCTTCCAAATCAAAGGACGAAGCCGTTTGAAATCCGTTTTCCGCGATTATTTCCCGCTTTTCTGGATTTCGGATTAGGAAGCGAATATGCTCTTCCAGATCCCCGAAGTCGAAATTTTCGCTGATCAACATGTTCTTCCCGTTTTCCAGCTCGGGTACACAGCCCATTCTATTGGCCACCACCGCGCACTTGCACGCCATGGCCTCCAAAATCGGAAGTCCCCAACCCTCTTCGACAGATGGGTATAAAAGGATATGAGCTTTCTGATACAATGCAACTAAGGCTGGTTGTTCTAGGTTTTCGAAATAGTTGTAAAAGTCTCCAAGGAGGGGATCTTTGAACAGTCCGAAAACATTAACCTCCACTTGTGGAAAAGCCATTTTTATTTTCCTGAGTACATCAAGACCTTCCCGAGAACGTTTTTGTGGCAATTCACTGAAGGGTAAAAGTATGGCAAGAGATTGCTGATCTTTGGCGTCCAGTGGCCTGAACAGCTTCAAGTCCACTCCATTGTGGACTTCCGCCAAAATGGATCTACCATGTTGCTTAGTGATCTTGTCCGTCAACCAACCAGAAATTGTGACGATATCGAGTGGCAGATTATAGGATTGCACTGCTCGCTTGGAATATTTTCCCCAATTCTCGTAGCCTTGAACAAAATAGAATTTCTTGCCACATCTCTCGGGAAGGCCGGCGACGCTATAAGCGGTAGGCCATGCCGTTGCCATAACCACATCTGCATTCCGCACGAAGGGCGCTAGTATTAGCGGAACAGCTTTAATTTTCAAGCCGTCGGCCAAAGGGAGGCGTCGATCCGCATTTTTAAACAAGGCTCTGTAGACCTTCGTAGAGAAAAGTCGTGGAGAGGAGAAAAGCTGTCGTGCAAGCTTGGCAGGATCAAGTCTCCAGCTTTCTGCGTATTTCAATATGGGAAAATACAAGGTGGTATCGAACCCGTTCTTTTGAAAAACTTGTGCGTACTGCAGAATTATCCTAATTCCCCCTGTATTATTTGTAAAAGGGCATATAATATTCACTTTCATTAAAACACCTAGACGAGGGAACTTGCGGATACTTGGGCGTTCAAAATCAAAATGCGCCTACGGTTTTCGCAGTAATCATCAATGTCGCAACGGCGACCAATGCCCCCAGGAGCTCGTTGAAACGGATTACGCTCCTACCTGGAATGAAGAGGATATCACCAGGTTTCAAGTCGAAACCATTTGCAGAAGCCACTTCGACATTATCCCTGAAGATTTTAAAGTTTGAACTGTTCCCTCGCCACTCTTCACCACCAGCCAAGGCGATGTATTGCAGAACCGAGAAGGAAGGCTCAAATAAAAAGGGGCCAGGCCGAGCTACAGCCCCGGTTACGAATATTTTCGCTTCTCCGGAATTGACGATAACGCTGTCACCATTCTGAATGATCTCGCCGGAATAATTATCCAAAGCCAGCTTTTGACCTTCCCTTTTGATTACAACATTGAACTGGTAATCGAGCTTCTCCAAACCTTTCTTGTCCAAAAGCGGAAGGTCGCGCACCCGTGCTCCCTTGGGGAGGCAGAGCTTACTCGTATAGGCCCGGTTTTTGTATATGGCGAACGGACCGTTATCCATACAGGACGGAACAAAAATTCTCGTGCCGGAACTCACCAACGGATTTTCCGTGGTATCGCCTGTCATCATCGCCTTGAATGGATTCACCATCCGTTCCTTCCCGTCATTTGAAATATTGACTTCGTCATATTTTCCCCATGGCAAGATTTCGGCTTTTAGCAAAACGTCGTTGAGCCTGGAATAGCTCGCCAGCAGCAGAACGCCAGGGCTTTTGACCGCACCATGGACCGCTACGCGGACCGATTTCCCCTTTTCTAAATAAACCTTTATTGAGTCGCACTTCATCTTCCGCTTCAGGATGGCTTGGAGCTCTTGTCCAAACGAGGAGATGGAATGGTTCATGGTTGAAATGAAACCTATCTGGGGGAACACGATTCCATTCTGAGGATTCACCTGCAAATCCAGATTGACATAAACCTTTGAAAAAACGTCGATGCCGATAAGGTCGCCGGGGCCTAAGATATATGCTTCCGGATCGATGGGAAAGTCTGGAGATTCAAAGGAAAGTAATGGAGGTTTGTTAATAGGCTTGATTTCGGTCGGCACCTCCTGTTCATACGAATATTTGGAAGTGGACTCTTGGATTTGAGTGAAACCGAGGAATGTAAAGATGAGGACAAAGAAGGCGGAAGTTAGCGAGACCTCGTAAATACGCTTAAATTTATGCATTTTCATGGGAGAAACATACAAAATTACCCTTTAATCCAGCATTCCCGTACCAGGATCCAATGTTCAATGCAGCGAGGTAGCAGCATAATTATTGCTTAGAATCCCAATTTTAGTTCCCAGTCTCAGCAGGGGTTGGAGTCGGATAGTCTGATTGATCCTGAGGGGTACCCCAACATGCTTTAAAGAGTGAATCTCGCGGATGCCGGTGGATATGGTTTTTTAGGATTACTACACACCCAGGGGGATGTAACATCGCTCGAAAGTCTCATCACGCATCAGTTCCGCGAAGCGTAGTTTCATTCTTTCGGACATTAAGTTATGGGCAATGAGCCTTGTTTCATAAGCTTTGTATTCCCTTCCCTGAGACTCTAGATTTGGACTCGATACATCCAACATCCATTGCTCGAGCAAATCTCACTCAGCGCACTATAGTGTGGCTTTAAAGTTACACCAGGTAGAGATTACACTATACTATTCACAACTTCATCCATCACATCAACGCATATCTTAAAGTCACCGCATGCACCCAACTCAAATTCATCCAATACTGCGCTGCATAATCCACCGCCACACCCTCAACTTGAAAAGTAAACCCAGCCGTCATCTTTAACGCATTGCCACCCACCAAGTCCCCTTGCGAATTCCCTGAGGCCTGGTCCATTACATATTTGACTTCGTTCAAATCGATTCGGCTACCGGCCCTTACTATCAAACCCTGCGAATATGCGTATTCGATCCCCCCGCTTAACCTTGGCACATCGTGCCAGGGAATTTCTAAATCCAGCGCCAGCTTGCCCTTGGGCAATTCCATGGGGTAATAGTACATACCGCCTTTTACAGACAGGGGTAGCAGGCCACCGGTGGCTCCGCCTATCAGTTGTGAACGCTCCTTGCGGCCCAGATTTAAGAGGGCCAAGCCGAATCCCAAATTACGGGCGCTGGGTTGATAGAGTAGTCCGGCGTCCAAACCCCAACCGATACCGAGCTGAGACTCTTCAATATCTGCTAAATACTCGGATAGGATTTTTAGTGTCGCGCCTAAGCGGATTTTTTCACTGGCTTTAGTCGCTACGGAAAAGGAAGGGTTGAAGGAGCTGGGAATATTTTCGTGGTGGGTGGCGTTGCCAAATTCATCGAGTTCTGAAATTCGGCCGTTGTTGATATAGGCTGCTGAAAAGGCGTATGAGCGACCGCTCTCGCCCGGAAAGCCATAGGTGACATTTCCGGAGGAGACGTCTAAAAAATGATATCTGAAAGTACCGGATATCGATCGGGAAGGCTCGTTTTTGGAGAGGCCGGCGGGATTGTAGCCAATGGCATCTAAACCTTGCGCGAGGCTGGTGTAGGCACCGGCAATTCCTGCGGGTCTTGCGTAGATTAGGGTTTCGATATATTGAAACTCAGCGGTCCCAGGCCCTCTAGAGAAGAATTGGGCTGAAACTAGGCTTGGAGCGACTGCCAGCATGGCGAGTCCCAGTGCCAAGGATTGGTGGTACCCATCAATATGCCACATGCTGGAGGTTTTTGGCGCAAAAATCACCGAAACAAGGTACTTAATGGGCATTGAAAAACCACGGTTAGATGCGGTAGTTTGCTTCATTTACTTGCAAGGCACGGGGCTCGGTGCTATCTTTGCCACTCCTTCGAAAGTCGGAGCTAGTAGCTCAGTTGGTAGAGCAGCGCCCTTTTAAGGCGTGGGTCGTGGGTTCAAATCCCCCCTGGCTCAGATCTTGAACCCCCGGGTTGTCCGTTTCCTTGGAAATGGCCGATACCGGGGGTTCCTTATTTGAAGACTCACAAATGCATATTCCGCTTGGGCATCCCTCCACGAACGATGCCGCTTCAATCCGTAAAAAACTAGATTTGCGGGCATGAAATACCGTACTCTGGGCAGCACTGGCTTTGATGTTTCCGTGATGGGACTGGGAACCTGGCAATTTGGCGGTGAATGGGGCAAGAACTTTACCGTCCCAGAAGTTGAGGCCATTTTAACCCGCGCCCAAGATCTCGGCATCAACCTACTCGATACCGCTGAATGCTATGGCCCCGATCACCTTTCGGAAAGCCTATTAGGAAAAGTGTTAAAAGCTAACGGTACCAGGTCCCACTGGTTCATTGCCACCAAGTTTGGGCATGATTATTTGGGGCACAATGATCGCAAGCCCGCATGGTCACGGGCGCAAGTGGCCCAGCAATTGGAAGCCTCTTTGCGCGCATTGGGCACGGATTATATCGACCTCTACCAATTCCATTCCGGCCAAGATTCCGATTTTTTTCGGGAGGAATTGTGGAGTGAATTGCAATTGCAGGTCGCGGCCGGAAAAATCAGACATTTGGGGGTTTCCATCAGTTCTCAGGGAGAGAATTTGGGTCAAGTGGAAGCAGCGTCCAAATTTGGCATAGAGGTTATTCAGTTGGTTTACAATCGTTTGGACAAAGGTCCAGAGGCCAACGTACTGCCGGCCTGTGCGCGTTTAAACTTGGGCGTGCTGGCCCGGGTTCCCTTAGCCAGTGGATATCTGAGTGGAAAATATCAGCCCGGCAACCAGTTTCCGGTAGGGGATGTACGGGCTTCCCACGAGTCCGTCAAGGCCAGAGCGCGTTTAGAGCAAGTTTTGGAAATCCAAAAAAGTGAAGTACCGGCGGGCATGGATATGGCACAATGGGCCTTGGCATGGTGCCTGCGCGACAAGGTGGTAACCTGCGTGATTCCTGGGTGCAAAGACCCGAATCAAGTGGAACGCAATGCCATGGCGGCCGACATCAATTGGCCGTTGGCTTAGTGCGAGCCTTACGATTGCTACTTTAAGCACTTACCCATGAAAGTTCCCGCTAGACTCTTACCGCTTATTGAAGACGGCATTATCGATGAAGTCATTGGTGAAGTCAAAAGCGGTAAAGAAGCCCAGGTGTATTTAGTGCGATGCGGTGAGGACATTCGCTGCGCGAAGGTGTACAAAGACGCCATCAATCGCAGCTTTAAGCAGGCAGTCCAATACCAAGAGGGCAGGAAAAATCAGAACAGCCGAACCACTCGCGCCATGAATAAGCGTAGTCGGTTTGGTCAAAAGGAAGCCGAGGCATCCTGGATTAGTGCCGAAGTGGATGCGCTGTTCAAGTTGACTGCCGCCGGAGTGCGGGTTCCCAAGCCCTTCGGTTTTTTTGACGGGGTCTTGATTATGGAGCTGATTGCGGATGAAAACGGGTATCCCG
>JAYSRH010000191.1:0-11661 GCA_043721115.1 Fibrobacteria bacterium
CCCAAACTGCGGGCGATAAAGAGGCAACGGATGCCAGTAAAACGGTGGTGGTTGTCTCGAGCGACAACCCCAAAATTTCAGGTCAACTTTTCCATCCAAAAATTTGCCCCAATTTGATCAATTATATCGCATTTGTGCGGCAGATTCGTGACAATCGTCAGATTTGGTTATACGATTCCAAAACAAAAGATCTTACTCAGATTACTCCTAAGGCTACGGCGGGTAAAATTGAAGATGTAAATATTGACGAAGATACTGACCAAAGCATTTTCAAGGGGTACGAAGACGAGTTGGTCTGGTGCCCGGTTCTCCATGATGGAATTCAATACTATGCGTATGTGAGTGCAGGCGGCGTCAATAATCATGACATCTATATCGGAGCTATTGGATCCAAGGTTCATACGCGCCTAACATTTGACCCAGAGGTGGATGGCTGTCCGCGCTGGTCACCGGATGGTAAGAGTTTGGTTTTTGTTTCAGCGCGAACGGGTGATGGGGATCTTTATTTGGTTACGGACATGTCAAAATACCTTGGAAAGGAAATCAAACGTGAGTCTAAAAACACTTTCGAAAGGCTCACAACAAATCCAGGTGAAGAGATGTTCCCAGCCTATTCTCCCGATGGGCGCTTTTTGGCCTATACAACCCGGACAAGTGGCAATAAAAAACGCGGGCTGTACACTATAGCCTTGATGGACTTCCTGGATGCGAAGAAAATCAAAATATTTAATAATCAAATCACCAACAACAAAAGCCACCCATCCTGGTCGTTTGATGGGCATTTTGTCGCCTACCAAATATCCAACGATCTAAATGATCGCGTTGTGGATATCGGGGTAATGCAGTTAAAAGTGGATCCCCAAGGGCATTTGGTTGAAGTCGCTGATCTACACGGCAAAACACCAAAAATTGCCGAAAATGTTTACCCGAGCTCTTATAACGGCCCAACTTGGCTACCTGGTTCAAGGGCCATTGTGTATGCAAAAAGAGAATCCAGCAGACTCAATCCACTTGAAGTTGTGAACTTGGAAAAGTGGCTTTACGATCAAAATTACAAACGTGCAACCATCACCACGGAATCAAGCATTCATAGGGACGTAGATTGCTTACCCAATCATCCTATCATTGTATTTGCCGGCGAGGCTGGATTGGAATTCAAAATATTTGCCTCTGTACTCATTGGTTCCGATTTAAGACTGCGCTCTGAGAAGGTGGATCCGGCAAAATATGATTTGTTCAAGAACTGATGGCCCTAGGTTCCTTAGGTCAGCGCTTCTATTTCTTGGCGCTTTCCTCTACCTGAACGGGGAATGCCGCGAAGATCCTATAGAACTTATTAGACGTCACCGTTATGAAGAGGCCGTGAGCGTTTGGGACAAGGATATTTCATCCGGAAAATTGGATGAAAAAGGGCTTCGCGCTTTAAAAGGTAAATCCCTCGCATATTTTCGACTCGGCAGTTTGTTCAATGCTTTTTCAAGTTTGTCCAGCCCTATCATGACCAGCTATTACTCAGAACAAACTGGGGAAAGCGGCAACGCCCAAAATTATCTCTATCTAGGTCAAATTCAGTTCCAGGCTGGATTATTTGTCGAAGCAAAAAATGCGTTGGAAAAATCAAAAAAACTGGGAAACGCTGGAACCTCAACTTCGGACATGACAGAAGTATTTTTGCACTTTACGCGCAAGCGACTCGGTGAGTCCAACTTGGAGTTGGCTGAGGGCATAAAGGACATTTCAGCCCAATGGGAAGCACTGGAACTTCAAAATCAAAGCACAACTGAAGTACCCGCATCCTTGAAAGCCGAAACGCAGCGCAGCCGTCGGTGTAGGCTTAAGATCATGTTGCATTCTGCCTCGTCGACCTTTGAGTCCGTCGACAATTCGCTTCAGGCTGTCCTTAAGGATGCCCAACAACCCGAGGCTTATCTGGACCAAGGTAAGAACACACAAATTAACTTCTACGATCCGTTTCTGATGGAAACCATTTCTGACGCATATTTCACACTGAGCAAGTTGACGAATTTGCGAATTAAAGAAGAGGAAGGGAAATTTCCTGACTTGGCAGCGAAGTTTAATACCCAAACAGCATTGGCAGAATCCTACGCACGCCTTGGGCAATGGAAAGAAGCCCTCAACAGCCTGGGTCAGTCCACGGATTTGGAAACCCAGATCTTGAAAGCTCAGATTTTTGCAAATCAAAACCGAATCCCAGAAGCCAGATCCATTCTGCAAAGCATATCCATATCCAGTAAAAGTCCGGCTGACCAGAGGGACATTGCCGACTGTTACTATCTTTTACACCTGGATCTGGACAAGGGACTGAAGCTCGCAGGCCAGGCTGTCCGTGAGAGAAATAGTGCGAATTATTATCGTAGTTTTGCAAATCTGTTGTTTGTGAATGGTCAAACTGAGGCAGCCATGCAACAATACGCTAAGGGTTATAAAATTGAATATCGCAACCGAATCGACCAGATTGACCCGGAATATATGTGCGACTATTCTCTCGCTATTTTTAAGACCAATAAGCTTAGATACGAGGAAATTGTGGAGACACTGTATCACCTTCAGAAGGAATTCCCGGCATGCCGTCAAATGCATTATTGTATGCAAGGTATTTCTGCTGGTTTGGCGCGAAGTTATGAGTCTCAACGAATCTTCCGGAAGGGCGGCTAGTCTGGCCAGGCTCGACCGATGATAGGAGTGAAGACGTGAAAGGAACTATGGGGTATACAGACAAAGAGTTGATGTTCAAGATGCATCCAATGAGGCGCATAACTGTGTTGAGCTGCGCGTTAATGGTTGGCTTGTGCCAAGCTGCACCCAGTGTCCCTAAAAATGGCGGGGGAGATGGATTGAAGGGTGGCAGATTGGTTTATGCGGAACCAATTTTACCGGATACCTACGATCCAATTACTACTTCGGACAATGAGACGTCCCTTCGTCTTTCCGAGTTGTTATTCGAATCTTTGGTATTCATTGACTATCGTGGCGAAGTCAAAGGACGCTTGGCCGAAAAATGGAACGTCTTTAATGGAAATCAGCGGATTACCTTTTATTTGCGAAAAGATGTGAAATGGCACGATGGCGTTCCCTTTACTGCCAACGATGTGAAGTTCACTTTTGATGCCATTATGAATCCACTATCAGATGTGCGACCGGAAGCACGCCAAGCCTTGGAAGTGATCAAAAGCGTTTCCGTACTCGGGGATTATGTTGTCAAGTTTGATTTCAACACCAGCGTGGCCGAACCCGAACGCCGCTTTCTCTTTAAAATCGTACCTGAACATATGTTCGGCGGAAAAGCCGTACTTTCCAAATTCTCGAAGTTTTCCAAAGCACCAGTTGGGACTGGGTATTACAAATTCGATCGGGAAACCAAGAATCATGATGTGGTACTGACCGCATTTACGGACCACTACGGTGGACCTCCGAATATTGGTGAAATAAAAATGGTGTATCAACCGGAAATGTCCTTGCTTGTGCAGAGCCTTTTGCTAAATGCTATCGATTTAGTAGTGGAAGTTCCACCTGGAAAAATTGCGGAAATTGCCAACACCGGCAAGTTCATGATCATTCCGTATAACTCGTTGTCTTTCGCATTTTTCGGCTACAACATGAATAATCCCATTCTCAAAATTAAGGAAGTGCGACAAGCCTTCACCATGGGGATGGATCGCAATAAAATGTTAGAAGATATTTATTTCGGAAAAGGCGAAGTGGTTTCTGGACCATTTTCGCCGGCATCCTGGGGCTATAATCCTGATGTAGCTCCCTGGCCGTTTGATGTTGCCAAGGCTAAGGCCTTGCTGGATAAGGTTGGAATTATTGATACTGATAGAGATGGCATCCGTGAATATAAAGGTATGCCGCTTAAGTTCAATCTTAAAATTCCCATTTATAGTGGCAACGAAGGTGGTCTTTCTGTCTGCCTTCGCTTTCAGAATTATCTAAAGACTTTGGGCGTGAAAGTTGAGATCCAGCATCGGGAATACGAGAAATGGAAAGAAGAGGTCAAGGGCAAACACGATTTCGATATTGTTTTTGCAGAATGGTTATTCGACAATTCGTCTGACATTTCCTCATTGTTCCATTCTTCTAAGAATCAGCCCCCCAGCGGTGATAATTTCATCTCTTACAAAAACCCCGTCGTTGATAGCCTTTTGGGCAAATTTTCGACCACCATCAACCATGAAGTCCGCCGACGCATCAATTATGAGATGCACGAAATTCTGGCTGCGGACTGCCCCTATACATTCCTTTGGACCCTGGAAAAGAATGCGGCCATTGAGAACAAGGTCAAAAAAGCCGTTGTCCATCCTTACCGGTTCTTCACTTTTATTAATGACTGGTTCATACCAGAAGACGAAAGGGATTGATAGCAATGGCTACCAAGTCAGTTAACTTAATTACATGGGGAATGGTCGTTATTCCCCTGATTCTTACCGGTTGCGGTACAACTATGAGTGGTCTTGTTGTCAAACCGGATGGGTCGCATTTGACGGAGCCTGATGTAGTGGTCTATACCAGTCCGCGCACCGAATCTGTGCGAGTGGATCGGAATGGAAATTTCAAAATTGGCGCAAATATTGTGGATGAAAATGAGTACACCTTGATTGCCGAGGACAAAGACGGTAATATGGGCTATGTCCGCTCCTTTAAGCCTAAAAAAGGTGCCAATAAGAACATCATTCTCCGCCTGTCTCGAGAAATCGATGGTAAGGATGCGGTACTCGAAGGCGGGGCCACGGAAGGCAATACGACCGGACTGGGCGAAAAAATTCTCAAATCTAGTCCTTGATTCCGGGGTCGATACCGAATCGAATTCGGGGATGGCCCACTGAGAAGAGCATGCCTGCCATCGCCAAGATTCTAGGTTTTTTTGCGGGCTCACTGCTCCTGGTTTCCTTGTTAATTTTTTCCATCGTTCACTTGACTCCGGGTGACATCGCCCAAATCCACAATCTGTCTTCGGCAACGGCCCATCAATTGTATCTGGACCGTTCTTTGCCTATACAGTATTTGCTTTGGCTCAAAGATTGTCTGCGCATGGATTTTGGTATTTCCATGGTTAATGGTGCCAAGGTGACTTCGTTGATTCTGGAATACGCACCTTCCACTTTGCTCTTGACCTTCGGATCCCTGTTCTTATCCTTGCTCATTTCTATTCCCTTGGGCGTTTGGCGTGGGCTTCGGCCCGTTTCACCCTTGGGCAAAACAGTTGGTTTGGCTGTGTATACTTTATCTTCTGTACCGGTATTTGTTCATGGGTATATTGTGCTGGCTATTGTGTTTGGCGTGTTCAAATTTTTCGTGACTACGCCACCAGACGGGCCTTTTCAGTTTTGGCCTTATGTCAGTTACTATTCATTACCCATCCTAGTCCTATCGGTGGGCAATGGGACAATTGGTGAGTTCGTGCGTTTTATTTCCTTGGAAGTACAGAATGTCAACGGAGCCATGTTCATCAAGGCGGCTAGGGCCCGTGGCAGCAACTTGTGGCGCCATTTCTTCAAATCCATGGTCTTGCCTATTTTCAATATCATCGTGACCAACATGGCCGTGCTCCTTGGTGGGCTGGTTGTAGTTGAACGTATTTTCAACTTCCATGGACTTGGATGGCTGAGCTGGGAAGCGACGCTTAAGCGGGACTTTTCCGTCATTATGGGAATCACCCTAGTCATGGCTTTTCTGATTCGTGTGCTTATGCTCATCAATGATTTGCTCGCTGTGTGGCTGGATCCCAGGATGCGGGAATGAGAAAAGGCAAAATTCTACTCCTGCTAAAAAAACCGGGCAGCTACCGGATTACCGCAGGAAGCATTATTGTGGCTTTATTGGTCTTGGCAAGTCTGACTGGACCAATTTGGACACCTTATAAAGCCGATGAAATGGATTTGGAAAGCCAACTCACGCCGCCCACAGTTGGCTGGCTAAAACATTTTCTAGCCACTGAAGAAGGATTACGTATGCAAAAACGCAATCAAACTGGCGGTCGCTCGGAATTACATCAAGCTCCAAAGAGTAGCGAAGATGAAGACTTGGATTTTTTGAAAAGTGCGGGAACCGGTAGTGGAACCGGGAATGAGGAAAAGGCACCGGTTGAAATCCCTCCTATGGAGGACAAGGTGCAGAGAGCCAATCCACATTTCCTAGGTACGGATAGAAATGGCAGAGATATGTTTGCCTTGCTAATCGCCGGGGCACGAAACTGTTTTCTGCCGGGTTTGGTTACCTGTATTGTTGCCTTGGGATTTGGAATTCCACTTGGTCTCTGGGCCGGATACTACGGAGGGTGGATCCGTAAAGTGGTACAAACCTTCAACAGCACTATTTTGTCCATGCCGCGTCTGGTCCTGATTCTAGTAGTCATATGCGCATTGGAGCCTAATGTGTATTACACCATGGCGGTTTTGGGGGCGACGCTTATTCCTCGAGTTTCCGAACTTATCGCGACCCGAGTACGCATCCTTTCAAAAATGGGTTTTATACTTGCCGCTAAAGAGGCCGCATTAAGCGATACGAAAATACTTTGGCGCCATCTTTTCTGGTATCAAAACCGGGCTGTATTTTTTATCCAGTTCTCGTTGATCATGGCGGAATCCATTTTGGTCGAAACCACTTTGAGTTATCTCCAGTTTGGGACCAAGCCACCGGAAGTTTCCTGGGGCAACATCATTGAAGGCAGTCAAATGTCCTTTTTTAGTGGATTCTATTGGATAACTTTTTTCCCTGCCATGGCAATTATACTGGCCATTCTGGGTTTCTTCTATTTAGGCGATGGGCTCAATGCAAGATTGGCCTATCGTGAAGGACGCTGATACCAACTTGACTACTGGCGTTCCAACATTCAATCCTCCCTCACCGGTTTTGCTTTCGGTAAAAGGGCTGTGCATCTGGTTCGGTCAGGGTCCGAAATATTTAAAAGCCGTGGATCAGGTCAACCTGGAAATCGGTCGGGGTGAGATTGTTGGGCTTATCGGTCAATCTGGAAGTGGCAAAACCACTTTAGCCATGGGTCTGTTGGGTCTGGTAAAGGGCTTCCCGGGCGTTTGGAAAGGCGAGGCCAGTTTGGATGGCAAGTCGCTTTTGCCGGCCATGGACAGCTTCTCGTCGATGGAAAATGGCATTGTCGGCAAAAAATATATCCCCTTCCAACGGGCTCACCGCAAAGTGTTGTTTGACATTCTTGGCCGGGATGTGGCAACTATTTTTCAGGAGCCCAAGGCTTCACTTGATCCTTTTTACACCGTCGGGGACCATATGCTCGAAGCTTTGGATCGCAATCGCAAGCGATTCGATTTGCAGGGTAAAGGTCGGGCGGCGGCCAAGGCTATCGCGATGGAATTGCTTAAGGATGTTGGACTGATCGATGCCGAAAACTTGTGGGGGCTTCATCCTCATGAGATCAGTGGTGGCATGGCCCAGCGGGTAATGATTTCCATGGCCCTCTGCGCAAAACCCAAACTACTCATTGCCGATGAACCATCGACATCCTTGGATGTCACGACTCAGGCAAAGCTCCTGCAACTTTTTGTGCAGCTCAAGGAAAAACACGGCCTCAGCATTCTGATCATTTCGCACGACATCGGCGTCATTCAGGAAATCAGCAGTCGCATTTATGTTATGCACCGTGGTTCGGTGGTGGAATCAGGAACTTCAACATCCGTGCTCTCAGCTCCCAAGCATCCATATACGGCTTCCTTGTTGGACTCTTTTTCCCGTTTTGGAGAAAAAATCCCAATCCCGCCAGCGGATCCGGATGCGGGTATTGGCTGTGCCTATCGAAGCATTTGTGCGGCGTATCGTGGACGGTTGACGCCAGAGGAAAGAGCCCAATGTGAGCTGCACAAGCCTTCCGGTCAACTCCAAGCCAGTGCACTGGAAGCGGGTTCGCAAGTACCGCAAGCGACCTCCGTAAATTTTGCCGTAAATAATCCTGTAAATTTTGCTGAAAAGGGTACCGATCTACTAAGCACAGAAACCTGGTCCAAATGTTTATTTCCCACCCACAACAAGGCGCAAAGTCCCGGAACATCGTCCCAGGCTCATTTGAATCGTCTATCCGACCAATCGTTAGAGGTGGATAACATTATTGAAATTCGCGGCCTACGCAAGACTTTTTTTCAAGGAAATCGTTCCTTCCTTGCCTTAAACGACATTTCTCTTTCGATTGCAAAAGGCAAAACGTATGGACTGGTGGGGGAGAGTGGATCGGGAAAGTCGACCTTGGGCCTGTCCATTATGGCACTGCAAGCTGTGGATGGCGGGGAAATCTTGTATAAGGGCCAAGACATTCTAAAACTTTCCAAGTCCCAAATGATGCGTTTGCGAAAAGAAGTCCGCATGCTATTCCAACATCCGGAAAGCGTACTGAATAGCGGTATGACTATCGAGGCTATACTTTCGGAAGGGCTGGAACGCGAAGGCAAATTACCGAAAGAAGAAAAGCTCAAACGTGTTTCCGATGCCTTGGAACAAGTGCGCCTGGATCCCAGCCATGGCTCGCGGTATCCGAGCAACTTAAGTTCCGGCGAGAAACAACGCAGCACCATTGCGCGCGCGCTGATTACCAAACCTGCATTCCTGGTTTGCGACGAACCTGTGGCCAGTTTGGATTTGGCGATTCAAAGTCAAGTCATGTCCTTGCTCAAGGAATTCCAGCGCCACCTTGGCCTATCTTATCTTTTCATTTCGCATAATCTTACCTTGGTTAAGATTATGGCGGATAGAATTGGCGTCATGTATATGGGATATTTAGTGGAGGAGGCGCGGGTCGAACACTTTACCGTGAATGGTGTACACCATCCTTACACGCGTTTGCTCTTAGCTTCAACACCCAGCTTGGGAAATGTCGACATAAAGCATGTGCTGGCAGCCTACCCGGATGTGGAGCCCGTAAGATTGACAGGGGGTTGTCCATTCCGTAATCGCTGCCCGATATATCTGTCTCAAGCATCCAAGACTTGCGAAACATCTATGCCACCATTGGTAACTTCACCTGGCGGTGCCCGAGTGGCGTGTCATTTTCCACTGAATTAATTTTCCCCTGAATTAAAAAACCCTCCAGCTTAGGCTGGAGGGCGATACAGATAGAATACGCCAGAAAGGAGTAAAAGCTCCTTCTGAACCTACATATTATTGATGAAGTCGTTGACGTCCTTTACCAAGGCGAGATCGATTTTGAGATTGGTAATGTCGTCTCCTCTTAGATGAACGTCACGCACAGGTGCGCCGGCTTTATGCGATGCCCTCTGTTCGGCGGGTTTTACAATCAGGGAGGTGTGGCTCTTGGACGTCTCACGGGCATTGATATTCTTTAGAATACCCTGTACGGAAGTCATTTGCAGATTCCCTTGAATCTTTTCGATCTCGTTTTCATCGATTTCAAAAGTCTTGCCGTAATAGTACATCAGGGCGGAATTGCAGGAGGGGCAATTCAACACGATCATGTAGGCCTCCGAACCCAAGAAGAGTTCACTGACCTCTTTGCAGTGTGGGCATTTTACATAAAGGGGCTTCATAGTCACTCCTGCGGTTATACCAGGAAAATACAAACTTTCCTAGCGGTACTATAGATAAGTCTATTGCTTAGCCTGTTACGTGTCAAGTGAAAATACTTGGATAGATGCTGCTTTCAAAGGCTGGACAATGGATCCGACAACATTTATTCAATTATGGCAAAGGCAATGGCATACTCACCTTGATGCGATATCGATACATGACAACGAGTTGCGCCCAAGGTAAGGAATCTCTCAAGTGCTTTTCCAAAAAGAGTTACGATGGGAGCGCCAGAAGTGTCTGGAAGAATTTCGATTTGGTGCCAGCCTATTCCCTGGCTCCATCCCGTACCAAGAGCCTTAAGTACTGCCTCTTTGGCTGCAAATCTACCCGCAACACGTTCATGTGGCTGGGTAAAGCGATTACAGTACTCGGCTTCCGACTTTGTCAGAATGCGATCCACGGTCTCGGGGCTTAATTTTTTTATCCTTTCGAGATGCGTAATGTCTGTGCCGATTCCTATAACCATATTAACACCTGGAACGCATCATTTCCTTGCCACGCGACCAATGGGCCGACCGTGATTTTACCTCGAGAGCTATTTAATCGCAAGATATTCCAAAACGCCGCTAAAATTCACGCCTATTTCAATATAGACTTTTGGGTTTCACTTGGCTGAACTCGATGCCGAAGGCAAGTTGGCCTTTTTGCTGGAACCCGCTTCCCAAGCCCTTTTACAGCGATTATGCGCCGATTCCCGAGAGGATTTAGCCCTATCTGGATCCCCTGAATTGCGATCGCTTTCCGTGCCCTTTCGGCACACTTTATTGGAACAACGAAAACTCCGAACCAAGGCAATGCGGAAATGCCCGCTTGCTGCGGAAATGATTTTTACAGCTACCGGTCTTGAGCAGCTTACCCATTTTGAACTGGCTCGCTACAAAGTTTCGCGATTGCCTCCGGATATTCATTCCATAGCTGATTTATGCTGTGGTTTGGGTGGTGATTCCTTTTACCTTCCAGGGAGAATCCGGGTTATCGGTGTGGATCGTTCGAGATCTACCATTATGGCTTACCGGCATAATGTATCTCTCCATAGACGTGCATTGTCGATTCAGGCGGATGTCACGGCCAATCTCATACGTTGTGATGCCGCACTGCTTGACCCGTCGAGACGTCCAACAGGAAAATCCGACCGATGGCAGGGGGAAGATCTTTCGCCGGGATGGGATGTGATTGAAAAATTGATCAGCCGCCATGGCAATATGGCCATCAAGCTGGGTCCCGGGCTCACGCTGCCGACTTTTCTGGAAGACCATGAAATTGAATATCTAGGCCTGCGCGATGAATGCCTGGAGGCCTTGGTATGGACCGGGCAACTGGGTCGACCCGGTTGGGTCAAGGCAGTGGAGTTGCCTAGTGGCGCCTTTGTAGACGCTCCGCGTGCAGATTTAGCCGATACTTTTGGCCGCACCGGCTCACCAGGAACTTATTTATTTGAACCTGTAAAATCTGTGGTACGCTCACACCTTTTCGGTGTGCTAGCGGCACGCCATAGCCTATGGCAGCTGGATCCACGTATTGCATACTTGTCTGGAAATGAACCCGTGAACAGTCCATTATTAAAGTCGTACCAAGTCTTAAAAGAACTGCCTTATGATTTCAAAGTGCTGCGTGAGTTCTTGCGCAAAGAAGAAGTCGGTCGATTGGAAGTCAAGAAGAGAGGCGTCAATCTTATTCCGGAGGAATTCCGCTCTACCCTACGGCTCGCTGGGCCCAATGAGGGGACTTTAGTTTTTACAAAGGTGATGGATCGAAAAACCGTGTTTTGGGCTCGGCGTATTTAAAAGCGGTTTAATCTTCTACAAGAAAAGTGGTCTGGCCTACGGTAAAGCTGTCACCGGGATGGAGGATTGCACTCGGCACTCGTTCCCCGGCAACCACCATGCCATTGGTCGAGCCTAAATCGATGACGGTTATCGTGCCATCCCCGACAACGTCAATGGATAAGTGCTTGCGTGAAATATGCGGATCAGGAATAAAAACATCGCAGCCTTGATCTCGGCCAACCAGATTCATCCCGACTTTGAGCGGATACCTGGAATTATTGCATATCAAAAAAGGCATGTTTCCTGCGATGATGGGTCCATTCTAGCCTTA
>JAYSRH010000192.1:0-11658 GCA_043721115.1 Fibrobacteria bacterium
AATCAGAGGCTGCATCGGAATTTCCAACCAATCGGAGACACTCATCGTCGTGAAAAATGAATGGTATGCCGTCCCGAGAAAGCTGTACGTCAAACTCGACCATGTCACAGCCTGCCGCATAGGCGGCTCGGAAAGCTTCCATGGTGTTTTCGATATGCCTGCGGTGGAATCCCCGATGGGCCACCTTGAGCGGTTCACGAAGTCCTTTCGCCATATAGGCGTTATCCTCCTGCACGATGTCGGTTCCTGATTAAAAAATTCCGATAGTCGGCGTCTTGACCCAGTTGCGCTCCCAATAATGGCTGCTTAGTCAGAAAAAATGCCTCCACGCGTGAGAGGCTCGCCAAGCCGCCATCCCAAGTAAAATAAACATCCGTACGACGGCGATAAAAATCTTCCGGCGTCCTAGCCCATTCCCGTTCGTAGGCAAAATGAACTTCCGCCATAAGTATTGGAACCTCGCCGGGGAGTCGCTCACTCCCACCGGACAAATTTTGCGTGAATTCCGCTAGTTCCAAGGCACGTAGGCCGTACCGTCTCATCCAAGTTACCCGTAGCTTGTCATCCACAAAAGAGAAAGTGCGCAGCTTTATCTCAAGAGTTGCCCTGGCTCCAGCGTTCATCCAAGCACCGGGTAGTAGGCGAGCCTTGATATCCTTTGCTTTTTTTCCATCCCCTAAAATGAATTTGAGATATTGCTCGGCCAAGGTTCGATGCGTCGTGTACTTTCCACCGACGGCGGAGAAAACTCCGTCCTGTAGTTTATGGAATTCATGTTCGCGACTCAACGTTATGGTGCTCCCGCTAACGGCGCGCGCCAAGGGGCGCAAACCCGTAATCGTACAAATGACATCCGGCTTTTGACCGGGGAAGTAAATTTCGGTAAGGCGCAGCAATTCCGCAATTTCCTGATCCTGCGGTTGCATGGAATCAGGCGGATAGTCTCCGACTTCCGTTTCCGTGGTACCGATCAGGTGTGTCTCCTTCCAAGGCACAACGAAAAAGTAGCGCCGGGTGTTGGGCACCGGCAGGATGAAGCAGGCACTGGAAGGCAATCCTCGGACAATTAGATGGATGCCTTGACTCAGGCGAACCTGGGGAACAGACAAGGGAAAGGCCGTCTTAGCGACTTTATCCGTCCAAGGTCCTAATGCCAAAGCTACGCTTTTGGTCCGGTAACGGGATTCCTGTCCAGAAATGCGATCCAGTACTTTGACCTCTGTCCAACCCTCTCCCCCGCTCACTACCCCTAGAAAGCTGTGATAATTGTGGATATGGGCTCCCAGGGCTCGCGCATCCACCAGGTTTTCCAGAACCAGACGTGCATCATCCATAACGCAGTCAGAGTATTCATAAGCCCCGCAGGCTTCTTGGGGAAGGAAATGGGGTTCTAATTTTGTGAGCTCGCCTGCACTTACCCAGCGATGTGATTGGATACGGAGCTTACCGGCTAGGAAATCATATAACGTGAGTCCAGCCTTGATACCAGCCCGCCCATGCCGGCCTAAGGAAGTACGCGGAAACAGAAAGCGACGCGCTTCCACCAAGTGCGGTGCAATTCCTAATAGCTGGGCGCGTTCCCGTGTCGCGTCCCGGACCAACGAGAATGCATACGTTTCCAAATAGCGGAGTCCGCCATGAAGCAATTTTGAAGTATTTGTACTTGCCCCTTGTCCAAAATCGCCGGATTCGAAAAGGGCCACCTTTAGGCCTTGAAAAGCAGCCAAGCGGGCTAAAGCCGCGCCATTGATGCCTCCACCGGCAATTATGAGATCGTATTCCAAAATATTGACCGTGCCCCTTCCTCGTTTAATTTTCCTATTTTTCGTCGTGAAGTCATATTTAAAGTTCAAAGAAATTCACAATTTCACCAGGCACTATCCTATATGTCAAAAAAATTGCAGCTCTTAGCCATGCTTTTCTGCTTAATTCGCGTCGTGGTTCCTCAGGCGCAACCGTTAGCAGCCTATGCCAATCCCGAGCCTTCCCGCAATGCCAATCAGGCAACCGACCAAGGCTCTTCAGAAATCCCCGGCTTGGCCAAATCCTATAAGGCAACCAAACCTACTGCTGTTGTCATTACCGTGGGGCCGAACAAAATTCGCCAGCGGCAAATTGATACCTTGGTTGATTTGATGTCCCGGGCCAAACGCACCCCAGGAGCCTTGGATCCAAGGGAAAAAATGTCCTTGCAACGGATGGTAGCTACCAATTTGATTGGCCAAGAATTGCTTGCATTGGAATCACAGCGTCTTAATGTGGTTGCCCCGGACAAGGAAATCGATTCGTTATCCAGAGTAT
The DNA here is from genome assembly GCA_043721115.1 of Fibrobacteria bacterium. Lineage (GTDB taxonomy): Bacteria > Fibrobacterota > Fibrobacteria > UBA11236 > UBA11236 > Chersky-265. Next base: position 2,302 of record JAYSRH010000192.1, read on the forward strand.
TCAAAGCCAATTTTCCCGATGACGCGAGCTTCAAACAGGCTCTAGCCCAGGCTGGTGATACAGAAAAAGGATTGCGCGAAAAAATGATCCGGCAAATCAAGGCAGATAAGCTTCTCAACTCCCAACTGACACCAGTTTCAAAACCAACGAACAAGGAAATACAAGATTTCTTCACGGCCCATAAAAAAGATTTCCCTCTTAATGACTCGCTCCGCGCCTGTCAGATAGTGATGATAGCCGGGAAGGATGCTTCTCCATTGGCAATCGGCAAAAAGAAAGCCGACTTGGAGCGGGTTCGGCAAGAGTTGGCCAAAGACACCGGCGATGTCGACATGCTGCTAACCCATTTTGTAATGGCGGCTCAGCAAGTATCCGATGGACCGGAGAAGAAAGATGGCGGAGACCTCGGGCGTTTTAAGCCCGCGGATTTTCAGCCTGAATTTAAACGACAAGTCATGGGCCTTAAAGTGGGTCAGATGTCCCAGATTTTCAGCACTCCCCTTGGATACCATTTGATTCTACTGACCGAACGCTATGACGGAAAATTTGAAAGCTATCGATTGCAAATTTCCCGTATCTTGATCCAGGAAAAATCGGCCATAGCCGGCAAAAATTTGAAGAAATACTTGCAGACGCTGGCCGCGCGTTATAAGGTCAACTACCTCGAATCGGGCTTAAAAGATACGACGGTGGCCGGAGTCTATTCCCGCTAAGCCAATTCAGTATGATTGCCCAGGACGAATTAGTAGGCACTCGGTTTGAAAAATGCGTTGTTGAAAGTTTGATCGGAAGAGGCGGTTACGGCCTCACCTTCCTGGCATTTGATGAAGAGCTTCGGGAACATCGCGTCATCAAGGTTTCCCAAGACGCTGGCATGGATGAAACCATGCGCCGCCGACATCTCAAAACGTTTCTTGATGAAGGCCTGATTTTAAGTCGGCTTAAACATCCGCAAATCGTTACCTTGCGCGGTCAAGGTGAAAAACACGGCCATAGGTATATGATATTGGATTATATCCGTGGCTTCAATATCAGGAATATAATCGATATCATCCAACAACGGCGGCAAGAGCTTGCCTGCGAATGGCAAGATCTTTTAGATCCGGAAACGGCGTCAGCCCTGGTACTGTCCGCGCTGTATCCAATGGAATACGCTCACCGCGCCAATGTCCACTTGCCTGATCGTGAAATATTCGGTGTGGCCCATCGAGATATCTCACCTGGTAATCTAATCTTAGGCGTCCAAGGCAACGAAAAAGGCCGGATCATACTCATCGACTTCGGTACCGCCAAAACCGACCTTACCGAAAGCATTACGATAGACCAAAACCTGGTCGGTACCGTTCCTTATATGAGCAAAGCGCGGCTACAAAAAACCAGTTCACCCGAAGAAATGGCATTGAATCAGGATTTTTGGACAAGTTTCCGTGAAACCCAGCATGATATTCACGCCCTCGGCGTCCTTTATTTCCAGCTGCTAACCGGCCGGCTTCCATTTTCGGGAGAAACATCACCGCAAATCATCGTTAAAATTCTAGACCCAAAATATTATTCCCAATGTCATTTGGAAATTGCCCGCAGCCATCCATTTGCTTCCGACTTACTTCAAAAATGCCTTGTTTACCACGACTTTTCGACGCCTGTAAAGGATCAGCCCTATCAATATCCTGATGCAGGAGGCATGCTCCCAGATATGGTTAAAGTTTTTGATAAACTTTCACGTGGACACTCAGCACAAGAAATTCTGGTGGAATTTGGGAAAAAACTAGCCCAGCCTGAGTTATTTATTCCCGTCCAAAACAAGGTCGCATTTACCTTTCCTGCAACCACAAAAATGCAGGAAACGCGCTTGACCAGGGATCCAAAGCGCCACCCTTTTAGGATAGATTTTTTAAATCCGGCCACCCGAATCGCAGTTTATACAGCTGCGCTATTTTGCGCCATTGCGCTGGCTTTGACTGCGAGCCAATGGTTTCAATCCGGAGCTAAGAAAGGCGCTACCGAAGCCGCGATTTTGCCTCCAAGTAATTTGGAAAATCTGACCAATGGCACCGATATCGTAGCCGCCTCAAAGCACCCCAATAATGACGAGCGCCCTAAGATCGAAGCGCGCATACCCAGTGTCGTGCTTGCTGTACCAAAGTCCAAAAATAATGATCGGCCAGAAGCCGCGTTAACCCATGGTGTTCAACGTCAGGATACCTCTTCTGCTCCGGATCGTTTAAGCAAGGAGGTCTTTGTCCAATTACAAGGGTTGTTTAGGGAACAGGACCCGTCCGCCTATGATCAGATCGTTTCTTGGTTGAATAAATTCCCAGAATCAGCGGATCTTCGGTTTTTGAAAATCCAATTGGTTCTGTCGGGGAATCCATTGGCAGAAGATATTCGACCGGAGTTGGTCAGCTTGCAAAATGTCCAACCAGAATTCACACATCCAAGCTTGTTTCATCAATCCGTCCAGTACCTACTTTTTGAACTTGATGCGAACGTGTTCCAGGCCCAAAAAACCCCAATAAAGCGGGTTAATATGCAAAAATCGGCAAATGCCTATCTTGCCGAGTACCAGGAGAATCCGGCTTTTTCTGAAAAGGTTAAGCAGATCAAAGCACTTCTTGCCAAGTAACGGCGTCATTTTTAGCCTTTTCCCTTTAAAATGTGGCATGAATTTGGTAATTTAAGGCCCCAGTTTTTCCGGGTCCACTCAGGTGGAATCTGCACGTAAAGGATAGCCATGTACTCAGTTATAGAATCCGGGGGTTTTCAACATAAAATCACCGTAGGTGAAACCCTTAAGCTTTCAAAAATCGAAGCCAAGGTGGGTGAAGTGTTGACTGTCTCCAACGTGTTGCTGTATGCAAACGGGGACAGCATTGTGGTAGGTAAGCCAATGGTAGCTGGCGCTTCCGTAAAGATGGAAGTACTGGATCAGGGCAAAGATGACAAAATCATTTCATTCAAGCGTAAACAACGCAAGCGATATCGCAAAACCATCGGGCACCGTCAGCTTTTTACGGAAGTTTTAGTCACGGAGATGGTTTGCGGTGCAGACAAATCCAGTGTCGATGATAAAGCCAAGATTCGGGCCCGCGCCCGCGCCAAAGCCTTGGCAGCTCAGAAGGTGCAAAACGTGCCTCTCACCAAAGCCCAGAAAATTACGGCAGCGAAAGCAGGAAAGTAAACCATGGCACACAAAAAAGGACTTGGTAGCACACGTAACGGACGCGACTCCAACCCAAAATATCGGGGCGTCAAAAAGTTCGGCGGAGAAACCGTTATTGCCGGAAACATCATTGTTCGCCAAAAGGGCACGCGTTGGCATCCGGGTCTGAACGTGGGCATGGGTCGCGACTATACCATTTACTCCGTTATCGAAGGTGTGGTTAAGTTTGAAAGACTGGGCAAAGATCGCCAGAAAATCAGCGTTTATCCCGTGGTAGCAGCGGACACTTCAGCTGCGACTGTGGCTGTGGCTGTCTAAAGCTGATTTTCTTTACTGGTTGGGCTCATTTTTGACCCAGCCTAAATTCATCCAAAAATTTCAAAAGGACATCTCAACGGTGTCCTTTTTTCGTTTCCACGGATATTCGTGAAATATGGGCCAGGCGATTGGACTTTTATATCTTAGCTCGGCGATGACCTTGCGAAAAGACTGGTTCTGCTCTCTGGGTTTTATTGCCTTGTTGTTTGGCTGTTCCACGGACCATAAGCAACAAAATTTCAGCTATCTTCGCAGTCCAGCCTATTTCAAGGTGGACACAACTTTAAGCAAACACGCCTTCTGCGCCGATTATTCCGGCATCTTTGCTTCACAGGCCGAGTGCATGCTGGCAAAAAAATACCGACTAAGTTGGTTACGCCCCGAGGACACCACCAAATTCAGTGGTTACAGAATCTACGTTGATACGGTACCTCCCAATGCTCCCACTGGGCGCCATTGGGCCGATGTACAACGCGACCCGAAGCTAGCCAACCTAATCGTAGAAACCACTTCCCCCACAGACAGTGTGATTTTTATTTTCGGGAAACGGGAGTTCAAACAGGATACCTTAAGAAAAAACAATACAAAGATTTTTGTAATCGACACCACAAACCGCCAAGAGACCGAATCAGGCCGACTGGTTTTTGCTCTGGTACCAGTATATGCCGGTGAAGTAACACCAGGCCAACCTCAGCTTTCCTGGTTTATTGTAAACGATAAATTTCCGCCGGACATATTCAGCCCACGAATAAAGCCTGGTGCGCATGAGATCGCAATCAATTGGCAGCGTCCAACCGATCCAACTAGCTTCTTCGATGCCAGCCTCGACTCCGGCCTCATTCGCACTTACTTGCTCAAGTTGACCCTAGGAGGCCGCATCACGGCCGATCGAAAGCAAGCTTTTGCGCCGACCATAAAATTCATACGTGGCGGCAAAGATGTCACCGAATCGGTCCGGGACTCATTGGTACTCGACCCACCCGATGCAAGGGACAAAAGCACTTTGATCCCCAAGGGTCATATTTATTTTCTCCCCGATTCGAATCGCGCCCACCGAGCCTCGCCCACCCTAGCGGATAGTTTGAGCGCTGTTATTACAGGGCTCACTCCGCGAGACACCTTGAACGTACAGGTCTGGGCTGTGGATAGCTCCGGAAATCAAAATGTCAATGCCATGGCCACAGTTGTCGTGCATCTCACCGACACCACCCAGCCTTCTACCCCCAAGCTTTTTGTGGATAGCAGCACTATCAGTAGCAATGGCTTTGTGGTCCGGTGGAAGCCATCCAGCGACTCCTTATGGCTCGAGGCAGGCTCCACTGAAGTCAAGTCCATCCCGAATTATCATATTCAAGAATACCGATTACGCCGCACCTTACTAAGGGATTCTGGCGAAAAGGCAAGCCTACTTGACCGTATGGACACAGTAATTGAACTTGCTAAACCCCAAGACACCTCGACCGTTTTTGTAAATACCATGCGCTTCTTACCACCCGGCCGGACCTTCCTATTACAGCTTAGCGCACTGGATATGACGGGATTTGAATCCAACGTGGACTCTTTAAAGGTCAAAACACCTGCCGTTCATTTCCTGGGTAGGGACAGCGCCTTAGTGTGTCCAACTGGCTTTATTCCCATTCCTAGGGCGCGATTTACATTAGGTGAAATAACCAGTGGGTCACAACCGGATGAAACGCCAACGCATGTCATTAATATGGGTCCGTATTGTATTGAACCCTATGAATATAGGGACAGCTCCGGCCAATTTATATCTGGGATCACCTGGGAAAAAGCGGATACCCTTTGCCGCGCCATAAATAAGGACTTCAATACTCAGCTCTGCTCCGAAGCGGAATGGGAGCGGGCGTGCGAAGGTCCAGGGGTTGGCCCTGACTCTGCGCTCCTCCATGGTATACAAAGTGAGCAAAAAAATGCGTCCATCCTACAATCAACTTGCAACCAAGGCACCAATGATTCTGTAATGGCACGAGCATTTGATAAACGCAATGCAACTTGCCTGACTAGAGAAGGCGTCTACGATATGGCGGGAAACTTTTCCGAATGGGTTCGTGATTTGTACTCGGAAAGAGCGTACGCACATCTCCCGCCTGGCGATAGCCTGGACCATGCCTATGCCTATAACGATTCCGGGAAAATTCATGGCTTTCGTGGAGGAAATTATCTAGCCCCGCAGACGCTCATGTCCTCCGCTGCGGTGCAAAACCTAGCCCGCTGTTCAAACAGAGATTACCCCAATCAGATAAGGCCCGTTTTTCGCACGGACTGTCTGGATTCATCCCAGCCCAAAATAGCCGTCATATACAGCTCAGGACTAACCGGTCACTTTTGCATGCCGTTACCTGCCAGCTTACTCGGTAAGAAAATAACCGACTTGATTCCTGTACCAAAGGACAGCAGTAAAATATTGGTCTTTCTTGCTGGAGAGACGCACCCCGATACCATAGCCATTCTAAGGCCTACCGGGGACACTCTATTCCTTAAAAAGAAACCCGTGTTTGTCCGGATGACAACGCTTTCATTGGCGGTGGTAGATTTTGTAAACCCAGGTGTAGATTCGATAATTAAGGACACTTTGGACGCAGCAGAAATGCGCGATACCTCCCAGAGCAACTTGGCAAAAATATTTTCTCGGGAAGCCGGGAATTCGGGATGGATGGTCGAAAAAGAAGCGGGCAAATTTGTCATCAAATACATTTACGCCTATGCCATGGCTGGCAGTAAATTACCCAAGCCTTACTATAACAATCAAGTAATCGGTTTTCGTTGCTGCAGTTTGGCGAAACCGGTCCTTATTCCCATGCCTAAATTGACGCACTCTCCCTGAGTATTACTTTAGCCCTAAAGTTGGCCCATTCTCTTCAGAATGAATAAGCACTCTTCCAAATCTTTCGCGGCAAAGAACTGACCAGGATGCGACCGAGTTCAGTTACGGGGACCCACTTGAAGCCCTCAGGCAGTTCGGCAGCCTTTACTCCCCTAGCGCCTAATTCAACTATCGCAGTTGCCACCTTAAGTTCTATTCGGTGATGGGTGATACTATGCTTTACGTCATTCGATTGCAATGAAAAACTGGAAACCACAAATTGGGGTAACAATTTGTTCCAAGCAAAACCAAGAGAAGTAATATCAGAAACTATGAAATAAGGGAAAGACCATAATCCTTTCAAAACGCCAGCAGCCGTTGACCGATAAACCAAAACCTCATCCTCAATAATACCTCTGCTCTTACTATTCCCGATTCTTTTTGCAATGACTGCGATTCCTGAAATGCGCAGGATAGCTTTGCGAATTTTAGTTGGAGGAAATTGTTCCTGGGAACCGGCGGCACATGCCACACAGGACGACGCCAATGGGCAGGCTCCACATATAGGTTTTTTGGGAGTACAAATAGTCGCGCCCAGTTCCATCAAACCTTCGTTCACTAATGCTGGCTCTTGGCTTTGCACCCAGGCGCGCGCCCATCCCCAATAAACAGCTTTTGTTTCACTGGTTTTTGGAAGAAATGCCAATCCATACCTACGACTGAAAACTCTTACCAGATTGCCATCCAGAATGGGCTCTGGAAGGTTAAAGGCCAAACTGGAAATGGCGCCGGCTGTATAATCACCTATACCTTTTAATGAAAGCAATTCCGTTCGCTGCCAAGGAAACGCACCGCCAAAACGTTCCACCACGCAGCGCGCCGTCGCAAGAATATTACGGGCTCGGGAATAGTACCCAAGACCGGCCCAGGCTTCCATCACTTCATCTTCGCGGGCTCTAGCCAAATCGAAGACCGTCGGGAACTTTTTCATCCAACGAGAAAAATATTCTACAACAGTCGAGACTTGCGTTTGCTGAAGCATGATTTCCGATATCCAAGTGGCATAGGGGTCGCGCCTTAAGGAAATCGGGGAAACCCAGCCTGGCTCTGCAACAGTAAAGTCAGCAATGGAGGAATGGGCGTCCTTTCGCCACGGCAACTCACGGCGATTTAAACGAAACCAACGTGTTAGAGCGAGTGCTTCAGCCGCAACGTCGCTGGTTTGACCCAGATTCAACCGCCTGTGCCAGCCTCAGCGTTGGCAGACACCCCGCCTCTTGGATCACCATAAATTTTCTCGACTTTATCGTTTTTAAATGTGAGTCCCGTTATCAGGTTCCCTCGATTATTCACATACTCCCAATTGGTTTCGCCTTCTGAAGTTCTGTCCGGATTGCCAAACAATTGAAATACCATTTGACGAGGCATGCCCTCTATAGGATAGCCCTCAAGAAAGGCTTGTTTAATATTTTCAGGAATGCCAAAACCATTTTGGATAATGTAGTCCTTGCGCTCTTGGGAAGGTAGGCCGCGGGAAATCAGGGGCCGAGTATAGTTCGAGGCACATCCAATGGCCACAACCAGTGCTGCCACGGTGGCAAGGACAGAAACCCAAGATTTACTATTCCAAAAATTTGTTTTCTTAACTTCCGATTGAAGCATACTTTCCCTCCCAGTCAACGACTGCTAATGCATTGAATATAGGAACTCGGAGGCCAGACTCAATGGGTAGGAAATCCAATTGACAATATCCAGGTTTTGGGACACAATATCTTGAACTTGTGCTCAAAACTGTTTACCACAATGGGTAGTTAAGTTGTGCTTAAAGCCATTCGGGTTGAAAAAATGATTTAAATTTGCCGTGGCATCCTATTCTGAGAGGCATAATTAGGCACCTATGCTAACCCTATCTTTAAAACCGAACGGCTTCCTAAAATCACTTCCGCTGGCTGGTTTCTGTTTTGCAGTCTTGAGCGCTACCATGTGGTCGCCGAGGATATTCGCGGATAGCGTTAAGCCACTTTCCTACGGTCCTTTTTTCATGAACCAACTGAGTACTACCCTCAGCCCATTTGGCTACGATTATGTATTAAACAATGTGCTTTACCATTTTCAAGTCGGCTGGATGGAACCACTGTCAGCAGGCTCACAAGGAATATTTCGAGGAACCTATCTAGAAGCAAATGGAAATTTCAGTATATCCCCTTTCCTATCGGATCTAGGAACAACTTTCAACTTGAAACCTCTTCGCTATTTTGAAATCGGATTAAGTTACAACCGGCTTCTATTTCACAATTCCATGGTGACGTTCAACCGCAGCGCCGGACAAAACCTGCCTGCCCCAGAGGAATGGCGACCAGGAACTATTATTTCCCGCGATTTTAAGGAACCGGGTGGCGCGGATGTCTTTACCTTCCAATCCAACTTTACGTTCGATCTAGGTCCGGCCCAACTGTACCTTTTCGGTTCCCATACGCTCTGGGACATAGATGCACAGGGCCATGACTTTGTTTATGAATATGGCACTGACATTCTTTTGCGTAAACGTGATCGAGTCAACTCTGTGCTTGCCCAATTGTCCTGGGACCTCCGTCCCCATTCACTTTATTCGCATGTATCCTTTACAGGATTTTCCCTGCGTAACCAATATTGGTATACAACACAAACGCGGTTGGAAAAAAATTTGGTGTCAGGTGGCATAACTGGTTTTCGTTTCGGCAGAAACCCGGAACATCAGAGGCGTGGCTTGGATTTAAGTTTAGGTTATTGGACGTTGCATACTCAATTGCCCAGAAAGGATTGGGTCAAGTCCCTGGTACTCATTGGAGATTGGAAGTGGAACATCCAATTCTTGAAAATTTAAATCACAGTCCCTGGTGCATTTAATTTTTAACACCGTCTCCACTTTCCAAATCAGAACCTTCCAAATCAGTTTCACCGGATTTTTCCGCGTCTTCCCATTTACCTTTGGAATAGAGACTGAATCCAGCAGGCTTTGCTTTTGCATTCTGAGCTATAGGCATGGGCGCAAAGGAATAATGGCGGAAACACATGC
>JAYSRH010000193.1:0-4248 GCA_043721115.1 Fibrobacteria bacterium
CAGGACGGTATTTCAGGTGGAGCCCTGAGGGATGGAATCTTCAAAGGATAAATTCAGAAACAATAATTTCGATATGATTCGACTTTTGGCGGCAACGCAGGTTGCGTTTCATCATGCCTGTTTCCATTTGGGCGTCGTCCTTCCTCCTTGGGTAGAATGGATTCTCGAGGTATTCCCTGGCGTCCCGATATTCTTTTTCATAAGTGGATTTCTCATCAGCAAGTCCTATGAAATCAATTCCGCGACCCTGGATTACGCTAAAAACCGATTCCTTCGGATTTATCCGGCACTGGTCGCATGTACATTATTGACGATTATTAGCGTTTATGCGGCGGGATATTTTTCGGACGCGCAAGCATCTATCAAGAGAATAGCATTCTTGGCCCTAGGACAGATTAGCATCTTCCAATTCTACAACCCGGATTTCATGCGAGGCTTCGGGACGGGAGTTTTGAACGGAAGTTTGTGGACAATTACCGTCGAACTCCAATTTTATCTTCTTATCCCAATCTTGTATTTCTTGTTCCGCGGCAAGAATATCCGCATTGTCAATATCAGGCTGATTGCCGTGATTTTATTATTCATGGCCTGTAACATACTCTTTGTTCTTTTGAAACCGGCTTACGAGGAGAATGTGATTTTTAAGTTATTGAAGGTTTCTTTCGTGCCCTGGTTCTATATGTTCCTAATTGGCATTTTTTTCCAAAGGAATTTTGAACTCTTCCACAGGATTTTGCATGGCAGGTATTTGATTTTACTTGCCCTATATGGCATTGCTGTCGGTACCGCCCTGAATTTTCGGATTCCCCATACGGGAAATACCATGCAGCCTCCTTTTTTCATCTTGCTCGCGGCTTTGGTCTTTTCTTTCGCCTACTCGTTCCCATTTGTCACCGGAAGGGTGCTGCGAGGCAACGACATTTCATACGGCGTTTACATCTATCATATGCCGGTAATCAACATGTTCGTTTACCTGGGGATTGCGGTCGGCGCTCTTTCGATTCCATTGGCCCTTGGCGCCGCTCTCGTAGCATCAGCGGCATCTTGGTTTCTGGTGGAGCGGCCCAGTTTAAAATTGAAAAACCATACCTTGAAACGGACCGAAAGCATTTAGCGGGAAGTGGAAGCCATTCGATGTTAAAAAAGGTTTCGCATTGAAAATCCTTTTTCTCTGCCATTATTTCCCACCCGAGGTCAATGCCCCGGCTTCGAGAACCCATGAAAACGCGAAACGGTGGATCGAGGCCGGGCATTCGGTCACGGTGATTACTTGCGCTCCCAACGCCCCCAGAGGTATGATCTACGGGGGATACCGGAATGTACTGCGGCGGGTGGAATACATCGATGGGATCAAGGTCGTCCGGGTTTGGACCTACATCGCCGCCAATAAGGGCACGGTCCGGCGTATCCTGAACTACCTGAGCTACATGGTCTCCGCGTGCATCGCTACTTTCGTAGAAGCGAAGCCGGACGTCTTTGTGGCCACTTCACCCCAATTCTTTTGCGGATGGGCCGGCGTATTGATCCATTGGCTGCGGCGATGGCCTTTTGTCCTGGAAATCCGGGATATATGGCCGGAATCCATTTCCACGGTCGGAGCTATGAATAAGGGCCGTGCGTTCCGCTTTCTGGAAAGGATGGAAAGGACAATGTATTGCGCTGCGGATCATATCGTCACGGTAGGCAATGGTTACCGGGCCCAAATGATCGCCAAAGGTGTTCCTGCAGAGAAAATCTCAGTGGTCTTTAACGGCATCGACTTGGCAATTTTCAAGTCCCTACCCAAAGACAAAGCATTCCAGAAAAAATACGGCCTGCAAGGGTTTTTCGTCTGCGGCTATATCGGCACGGTAGGCATGGCGCATGGCATGGAGATTTTCATCCAGGCAGCGGAAAAAACGCGGGGGAAAAAGTGGAAATACCTCTTGGTGGGCGACGGTGCCCGGTTGGACGCCTTAAAAGTGGAGGCCAACTCAAGGAATCTCACCAACATTATATTCACGGGTCGATTGACGAAAAGCGAAATGCCTTCAGCTTGGTCGGCACTGGACGTCTGCCTCATCCACCTGCGGAAGTCCGAACTGTTTCAGACCGTGATTCCGTCCAAGATGTTCGAGGCCATGGGCATGGGAATCCCCATTCTAATGGGCGTTCAAGGCGAGGCTATGGATCTGGTTATAAAAGCGGAGGCGGGATTCGCGATGGAACCGGAGGATCCGGATAGTCTGATTTCGGGATGCGAAGCGATTGAGGCGCGGCGGGATTCCGGTTTCGGGAATGCGGGAAGAGAATTCGTGACACGTCATTTCAATCGCGATATACTGGCGGCCGACTATCTTGAATTACTGAAAGCGCAAGCGGGCGGAGTTCGGACGGGGCCAAAATAGGTGCTCGTGGAATAGGGCTTGCTAATACCGGAAATGGATCCTGGCGTTCAATTCTGGCTTACTTGCCGCTTTTCCCCACGCCTCCAGAAACACCGGTTTCCAATCGTAGCTGAAGTAAGGTGAAATGGAGAATTCGGGTTCGATTCCACGTATGAAGGCCTTGGGCCTGGATTCATCCACTCCAGAATCATTCAGTTTTGATCCCAGATCCCTGCCTTTCCAAACGAGTTCCGATTGGGCCGATATATACCACTTTCCCATCCCGCGAAGATAGGGTTTCAAGACCATCCATTGCGAATTCGGCCCCAACGGATTCCCGATAGGATAGCCTCCATTCGCGGTTTGAGCGGTGCCCGGATTATAATGCGTATAGACCCAAGGCTCTACCCGGCTGTATTCCATGACCAGTCCAGCCTGACCCAGGAATGCCTCCCTGGAGAAGTGCGCGCCGAGCATCCAGGCCCATTTGTTGCCCCAGAAATCATCGAAGAGCGAGGTCGGCGATTGCAAATCATCCACGAAAAACTCAGTGTATACGCTGGCGAGCCTGTTCCATCGATAAGTTAGATCGGCGGAGATATTTCCGTTATTGCTCCGCTCCACCGTGGTTCCCTTTAGGATGAAAAGAGGTACTATGGGCACGACCGCAAAGGGCTCCTCCCGATTGTAAACCACTAATTGCTCGCCTAGGCCGAATAGGAGATTTTTCGTGGCCCTCATTTCGTACCGGTGAGCGTACAGCGACCGCGTGTCCTGGTCTGTCCGGATAGTACCCTTGCTGTCCCCGTCGATGGCGAGTTGCCCGTACAAGCTGATAACCGAAAGCGGACCCAGGTGGGACAGCCAGGCAATATTGTTGAACGGAACGGCATTCTGGTTCATGCCCAGATTCGTGACCAGTCCTGGTCCCCAATGCACTGCGTCCCGCGCCACGACGAATCTCGACCAGGAAAAGTCGTAACTGAGCAAGCTTCGGTACCTCGAGAATGAGGAGTAGGCTAGGCTCCCAGAGGCCTTTTCATCCTGCTTTTCGACAAGTTCCCTGTCATAGCTCGCATGATCGAAGTTCTCATGCAACTCGGTGAATGTGCGTGCATCCAACAGAAATGAAATTGGGCCGCTTTGGCCCGTCACCATTAAACCGCCTTCGAACGAGCTTATGTTCTCACGAAAGTAGCGATATTCGTAGGCCAGCAGGGGGGACAATGAGAGTTGGCGATCCTTTGCAGAATCCAGATGCGTGAACCCGTGCGCATCGCCGCACACCCTGTTGGAATCGATGCCGGAAACGCATGGTCTCGGAAAAATGAAGGACATTGGGCCATCGGACCGGATTTGCCTGGCCATTTCCTTTTCGAGAATGAACGGCTCGGAAATCCGCAGCGTGTATGGCCTGTCGAGAGGCAAGTTGTAGTTTGGAGCTCCAATAGCAAGATTGACTTGGATGAAAAGTCCACAGAACGCCACGAAGAGCAGATGCCTTCGCTTCCTGTCCGCCGCTTCAAGGGATTCAGTAGACCGGGACAATATGGTATCCCATTATAACGGTCTTGAATTTAATTCCACTTGGATTCCATTCGTAACATTGAGTATAGATTGACTGGGATTCGGCACTGGAGTCGGTTTCCCAATTTGTATCCAAGGTTAATTGGCCATACAAACTCTGCACCGTAACCGGCCCCAAATGCGTTGTAAACGTCAACTGATTAAACGGCACGGCCTCCTGCTGAAAAACCAAATTCGTAAACAGTCCCGGCCCCCAATGCACCGCATCCCTCGCTACCGAAAGCCGCCCCCAACTCCAATCATAACTCAGATTGCTCCGATACCTGGAATAAGAAGAATAAGCAAACGAACCCGA
>JAYSRH010000194.1:0-4244 GCA_043721115.1 Fibrobacteria bacterium
AGGGGCCGGTACTTCGGAATCTGAGTGGCTACCGGTCGACGAACTCGAAAATATTTTAGGTTGATTTTGAATCAACGACTTTTTGCAACCGCTGATTAAAATAAAAGCCATCAGAAACGCACAGAGACGTGTCATTTCAATCATTGACGCGCCTTGTCAGGGTTTCTTAACCATTGAATCAAAAAAGAAGTCGGATCCATAAGATCTTTGCGTCTCATGAATGGGGGGTTGTTTACCTGTGTAAAAGCTCCTAAGGCTGATCCTTTATACATTTCAAAATGAAGCATGCTTCTTGAAAGATGCTCAAGGTATCCGACATAACCAATTAGCTGTCCCTTTAAAATTTTGCTGCCCACTTTCAACCCATCGGGATTTTTATTTTGAATTTCCCCGTAGCAAACTTGAAAATCACCATGGTCAACGTAAATCGCATAAGTTCCGGCATAAAATTTAGAAGGGCCTTGGACGATTATGCCATCTCCAACGGCGCGAACTTCGGTCCCTACCGGAGCGTACAAATCACATCCGGCATGCAATCTTTTGCCATGGCTTCTTCTCGCTCGGAATGCTTTCTCTCCAGTAGTAAAATCCCCCTCTGGTTTTATCTTGAGCGGAAAAATAAATTCTCCAACCAATTGTTTATTCTTCGCTTCCTGTTCCCTTTCTGCTTCTTTCAAATCCCCCATGCCACTGCCTTTACGGGGTGTAGGCGATTCTTTTACTGGCACGGCGGGTTCGGTCTTCTTTTTCTCCTCAACTTTTTCCTGCCCGTTCGCCCCAACCTTCGCATCCCCAAAAACCACCTGAAACCTACCCCGAACCACCTTCTCATGCTTAGCCTTACCCTGCCCATCCAACTTACCCTTAAGCACCGTCCCATCACGCAGCGTCAACGTATAAGGCATGTTCTTCCTAGGCTTACCAGCATCGCCGGTCAAAACAATTTCCACCGTATCATACACTTTAAGCAATGGGCTTACAGCCACGCATTGCCCCACGCACACCATAATTTGAAACGTCTCGCAGGTTTCCAGTTCGGGCTTATGACCGGACTCGGACAAAAGCGAAGCCTTGGCATCCCAGGTTCCCGATACCTTTCCGCCTTGCACCTTTTTCTCCTCCGTGGCCACCATTATCCTAAGTCCGCCCTCGCCCGTTCCATACACGCTCACCCACGCCTGCGCTCCTTCGTCGAAACCGTCCGCTTTCACCGACCAGCCGCAGGATTCGGAGGCGGCGATTTCCGCCTTATCCCATTTGGCTTCGGATAAAACCGGGATGGTAACTGTAAAGCTACCTTCCTTGATGTATCCGCCGTAGGAGCCTTTGCCATCCATGCTGCTGGCACCCACGATGAGCTTGCCATCCGGGTCCTTGAGTGTAAAAGGAATTCCACCGAGGGGCTTTCCAGCCGAATCCAGAAACACAAAATCGACGGCATGTACTTTGGGCGGAGCTGCTGGCGGTTCCGACAAGGGGAAGGGCTTGATGGTTTTGGGCCCAGTCTTGCCTGCGGCGGCAGCGGCAGCTGCGGCTTCAGCGGCACCGGCCTGGGAACCGCTACCGGCTTCGCCGATGAGCACCGTAAAGCAGCCCATGGCATTCATGGAAGGCGGACCCACGCATACGGCTTGATCGGAAACGCGTGCCGCCGGTTTTTTGCCTATCAGCACGCCCATGCTGCCGAGAATAATCGGTCCGCCCACATGCGGAACCGGACCCGTGCACATGGGGCAGACATGCATATCGCCCAAAGTCGAGGCGGGCATTTTTCCTATGAGTACAGTAGGGAGACCAAGAACAATGGTGCCGCCATGCGCGGTCAAATCACCCATACGAGCCGCTGGTTTGCCCATCAGTTCTCCTCGATTCCAAATTCCAAAGTGGTGAAATCCTTCATGCTTTCCGGCCCGCCATAGTAGGCGCAGCCTCTCCAGGTCAATGCAATCTGGTTGGTCTCTTTGTAAATCACGGCTGTGTGCAGCACCATGGCCATGGATTCCGGCCCTTCTCCCACATCCAGCCATGCTTTGGGTTTGCTGCCCGGCAATTGAAAAGAGAATTGCGGCGTGTCCGCATCCATAAAGGCCATCTTGATGGTTTCATCACCATGCAAATAGGGGAATCGCATGCCCGGGGCTGCGCCATTAAAGAATTGGGGATTGAGCATGGGTGGTACTTGTGAGGGTTGCCGCGAATTAGGCGTACCCACTTCCGGCGCGGCGTGTAAAGCGCGTTGGCGTTCCGCTTCCGATTTGGTCCACTCCTCTGGCGGCAATCCCGCCCAGGTGAATCGCGGATGCGAATTTTTATTGATGCAGCCGAATGCAACAGGCTCGGGCGCTCCGACCCAATTTTCATATTTGCCGATGGCTAGATTCTGAGGCGTAAGCAGGCGTTCCGGATCCTCGATATTGGGCAAAGCCAAGTCCTGCAGGGCCTGTGGAATTTTCTTAACCGTGAAACCGCGTCCCACGGGATTTTTCAAATAGGACCAGGTGAAACCCGGATCGGATTTTGTGTCTTGACCCCCATAGGCCCGGGAAAAATCAAGCGGCATTTCGGAAAAGGGCTCCGGAGCGGAAAAGGCCAATCCGGTCGCGGTGACGAACACCTTGCGATCTCCGAACACGCGTGCGATTTTGCGGGCATTGCCAACTTGGATGCCAACTGTCAATTGGTTGATTTTTTTACCACCCGGAACATGGGCTTTGCCGATGAGAATCACATCGGTCAATGGCTTGTAGGCGATCAAATCGGATTCCAAACGCAGAGCATTGCTTTGGGGATTGCCTTCACCCCAAAACTCATCCGCCTCTACGATCTCAATTTGCTCATCCTCCAGCCAAGCGGTTTTGCCAGATGCGAATCGATACGTGCGCTTGCCGATAACGGACAGAATGGGAGAGCCATCCGGTGCATTTCCAACTGCGATGCGAGATAACCATTTCATCAGTTTATCATCACCATGCTTCCTTTGACGGTATTGATGCCGGAGGCTTCCACGTTCGTCATCACTCCCGTAACCTTGTTCTGCATGCCCGCTTTGGAGTCAACGTTTATGGTCCCCTCCAACTTCAGATTAAGGCCCTTGATGCTGGCATCGGCGGTGGCTTCGAGGGTGACTTTCTGTTGACCTTTGGCGGTGATATTGGCGCCTTGCATTGCCAGGTCCTTGGCGGCTTTTACATTGATACCATCCGATGTGGATTCCATATTAATTTCCTTGGCGGTGATATCGAGCTTACCGGTGGCTTTAAACTCCATGTCGCCGGTGGTATGAATCGAAATCTTTTTCCCGGCCGCATCAATTTGGAGCGAATGCAATCCTTCACCGTCCTGCATGGCGATCAGTTTTTTGGCATCGTCCATTATCAGGATATGTCCGTCCTTGGTTTGCATGGCCAAAGATTTCGCAACATCGTCCAAGGTTAGCTTATGACCGTATTTGGTTTCCACCGTAAAAACCTTTTTGTCGTAATCCATCTTAAGGGTATGCGCACCCTCCGGAGTGCAGATGCGGATATTCTTATTCTTATCGTCGAAGACCATTTCATTCAAATCGGTTGTCTTGATGTGAATTTCCTGATGCTCGGCGTCGTCATTCAGGGTGATGACGTGTTTGCCTTTAGTTGTGATCTCGATAACGGTTTTATCATCTTTGTCGTCCATACGAATCTCGTGTCCGGATGCTGTGCGGATGATGCTTTCGGTATGATTCCTTTTGTTCACCGGGGAGGCATTGCTGGGATTGGGCAATGTGCCCAGCGCCACGGGCCTGTCGACATCCCCGTCCACGAAGGCGAGCACCAAATCATTGCCGTTGTGGATGGGAAAATGCATGCCGTAGTTGGGGCCGCCATAAGGCTGGTTCATGCGGATGGGCAGGCTGGCCTGACCGTCCTTGAGATCGGAAAGATCGAACGGGAGTTTGGCATGGTACAATCCATCGTCATCCAAATAAGCGTGCTTGCCTTCCGGACCGTCTACGCGGGCGGTAATAATACCGCTGATTTTAGGGCGATGAGTGCTGCGCTGTGGCCTGAACACCACATCCGCAGGAATGCAGGTGAAATCGTTTTTGTAAATGATTGTTTCTGCGTCGCCCTCAAAGCCCTCGCGTTGGTCGCCGTGGTGATGGATGCGCACCAAGGTGTACTTTCCCTTGAATGGGGAAAAACCGGAAGGATCTTCCAGTTCAAATCGCATCCCGACACGAAAAGATCGGCAGATGCTTTCTCCTT
>JAYSRH010000195.1:0-4243 GCA_043721115.1 Fibrobacteria bacterium
GTGATCTTATACGGCGGTGCCGTCCAACCCTGGAAACGACCCGCTATTTCGGCTTCCGTGAGGTCGACTTCGAGAATGTTCTTTTCGGCATCAATAGTGATAACGTCTCCGTTTTTCAATATGGCGAGAACGCCGCCGGTTTGCGCTTCGGGGGTAATATGCCCGACTACAAATCCATGCGTTCCGCCCGAAAAGCGGCCGTCGGTAATCAAGGCAACGCTTTTTCCGAGGCCTGCGCCCATGATGGCAGAGGTTACCGTAAGCATTTCGCTCATACCGGGACCGCCTTTGGGTCCTTCATACCGGATGACCACGACATCACCGGCTACAATGGTTTTCTTTTCCAATGCCAAGAGGGTTTCTTCTTCACTTTCATAAACCTTTGCGGGTCCCGTAAAGGAAAGCCCTTCCTTACCCGTAATTTTGGCAACGGCTCCTTCACGCGCCAAGTTGCCGTAGAGAATGCGAATGTGGCCAGTGGCTTTGAGTGGTTTGGATACAGGATAGATTACATCCTGACCCGCCTTGAGTCCGGGTAAAGATTCCACATTTTCGGCTAAGGTCTTTCCTGTTACGGTCAGGCAATCGCCATGTAAAAACCCTTCTTTGAGTAGCAATTTTTGAACTGCAGGAATGCCGCCGACGCGATGCAAATCCTCCATCACATATTTTCCACTGGGCTTTAGGTCAGCCAGGAATGGCGTTTTGTCGCTGACGCGCTGGAAGTCGTCAATGGTCAGTTTCACATCCGCAGCTTTGGCCATGGCCACCAAATGGAGCACGGCGTTGGTGGAGCCTCCCAAAGCGATAACCATGGTCATGGCATTTTCAAAAGCTTTGCGCGTCATGATGTCACGGGGCTTGATGTCTTTTTCCAGTATCAATCGGATGGCTTTACCCAGCTGCAGGCATTCGCGGAACTTCTCATCGCTGATGGCGGGCGAGGAGGAATCATAGGGTAGGCTCATGCCCAGAGTTTCAATTGCCGAGGCCATGGTGTTGGCCGTATACATGCCACCGCAAGCCCCTTGCCCTGGACAGGCATGTTTCAAAATTTCGTTCATCCGGTTTTCATCGATTTTTCCGGAAACAAACTCGCCATAGGCTTCAAAGGCGGAAACTAGATTCAGGGGCTTGCCTTCATGATAACCAGGTAAAATGGTGCCACCATAAACCATTATGCTCGGCCGGTTGAAGCGGGCCATGGCCATGATGGATCCGGGCATATTTTTATCGCAACCCACCACGGATATATTCGCGTCATACCATTGTGCGCAGGTAACCGTTTCAATGGAGTCGGCAATGATGTCGCGGCTCTGAAGGGAATAGTTCATGCCTTCCGTACCCATGGAAATGCCGTCGCTTACACCGATGGTGTGGAACATCAATCCCACTAGGCCTTCCGCCTTCACGCTTTTTTTGATATGCTGGGCCAGATCATTGAGGTGCATATTACAGGGGTTGCCGTCCCAGCCGGTACTGGCGATTCCCACCTGGGCTTTGTCCATATCCTCGTCGGTCATGCCAGTGGCATAAAGCATGGCTTTGGAGCCAGGTTGGGAAACACTTTGGGTGAGACGGGAGCTGTATTTATTGAGCTTTTGCATGCTTCGCTTTCGTAAAACTTGAAACATTCAATTTAGTAAAAAGGGATAAAATCCGGGTTAGGGCTGTTTCATGCCTTCACCTGGAAATTGCTTCAAAACAGTCAGCTTGAGGCCGGAGCTCGATAAGATGGGTTCCCATTCCGTCTGGATTTTGAAATATTCCTCCGGTGTAGCCACAAAGGGTTCGATACGCCATTTCTGGGTTATGGTCATGGAGTGGGGATCACTTTCATTCACGGACAGCATCCAGTGCAAGTAATGTTCGCTCAATTCACGGTCCAGGCTCAGGGGCTTCCACGCATACTCATTCGGTAGTTCATATTGCCATTGGGATTGAATTTGGATTTCGTGTGGAAAATAAACCGGAGCCTTTCGATTGTCGGCTTTGGGAAAACGGAGAAAACTCAATTCCAACATTGGAAAATGTTCGAATTCCTGTGGGCTGGAATGCATTTGGAATTTGCGTCGATATTTAAATACCATGACAAGTGGGGCGTCTGCATCGTCTTCATTCATAACCCTGAATCGTTCATCCGCAAAGCTTGGGTAACTTTGTGCCAACCAGCTGAGAAGATTTTCATACTTGGTGGCTTTATTCCAGGTTCGCATGTGGGTGCGGAATTCACCGGCCACTTTGCCGGTCATCACCAAGCTATCCTCGCCCAATGCGGATTGGGCTGTTTCCACCTTTACATGATGGAAGACTTGCACCCGGTGTTCACCCGCGCTGTCCAATTCGGGAATGGTGGCAATGTGAGAGTTTTCCGCATTCAAAACCAAAACGTTTTTGCCTTCCAAGGCCAGCGGCGTGCGCCTCAAAGCGTATTGTTTGTCCGTGGGGTCTAGAAAATATTCCGGCATGCCTTTTTGTGCCGGCACTTGAACAATCATATGGTTGAATTGGTGCAGGCTTGGTTGGTCCAAATCACCCACATGGTTTAGGCTCACCAAGCAGAGATGCGCTTCCAGAGATTGCGCGTTCAGCATTTGCATCAGCAACAACGCATGGCCCTTGCAATCCGAATATCCATTAGTCAAAACAGTTTCACTTTTATCCGGCACTAAAGCTTGTAAGCTGAATTCAAAATTGTTGTAGCGCACGGAATCGCGTACAAAACGAAACAATGCCTGGACGGAATTTCCATTTCGGTTATGTTCCATGATTTCTAAGGCCCGCTCCCGTACGGGAACTGGCAAGGAATCAAAGCGGATCCCCGCTTTTTTTAACATTTGCTGGTAGCTTTTGCCTACCTCCGGCCAGGTTGTAAAAGGAGCGGCGGAGAATCCAGTCCCAAACTCATCATTGGCTGGACGGAAATTATCCTCGAAACCGGCCAGAGGTTCATTCATGCGAATGGCAATTCGGTCGGCAAGACTGTCGATTTTGGCTTCGCCAAAGGCGCTTACAATGAGATGTTTGGGAGGATGCAGAATTTCATAACGACATTCCAGGATTGGAAATGGGTAGGCATGGTCATAGCGAAGGTAAGGGAATTCCGCAACAGGTAGCTGAGCTTCCTCTGTGGTCATGATCTCCAAGTATTGTACTCCCGGCCTGGTCTTGATGGGCAGGTGTACGAGCAGATTTTCAGGATGCAAGGTGGAGTTATGACTTTTGGTCACATAGAA
The DNA here is from genome assembly GCA_043721115.1 of Fibrobacteria bacterium. Classification (GTDB taxonomy): domain Bacteria; phylum Fibrobacterota; class Fibrobacteria; order UBA11236; family UBA11236; genus Chersky-265. The sequence continues at coordinate 3,237 of JAYSRH010000195.1, forward strand.
GTCGTCGAAATGTTCTTCATCCATTAGCCTTAGATTTGCGTTGTATAGGCGGAATTGATTGACGAAGAACCGTGAATAGTTTGGATTGATCTCATAGGTAAGTTCAGACAGTCGGATGAGTTTGCGGGCATCGTGAATGTAATAGATTTGATGACGTGTTTTTTTCCATCGGCTCTTGGGGGCCCAGGTATAGGCGATGTTTTGGCTGAGTAATGTCAAAGGAAATTGACCCGCAAGTTTTTGGTTTTCTGCGACACTGAGCAAGGCTTTGGCTGCTGTCAAGGAACCCTTGGTTTTTAACGGTGACAACGGTATACGCAGAATGAGGTTGCTGCGGTTTCCCATCAAGGCCGAAATTTGCGTCGACAATTGTTGGGCATCTCTATTGGTAGGATCTAGTGCAAGTGAGGCTTTGACCGAGGTGGCGGCCAATTGGTATAGCTTCAAATTGAACTCGCAAATACTTTTGAACAAATAATTGTTGGAGGTGGGCGGGAAGTTTTCGCCTAGACTACGCTGGTATTCCAAAGCTGTTTCGTATTCCTTGAGGCCGGCTAAAGCTCGCATGTAGTATTCAACAGATTTTGGGCTCGGTGGTGCAGTCAAATGCGCCTGGACCAGAACCAGCCGGGCATTTTCATATTCTTCCAATCCGAGCAAAGTAGACGCGAAATATATGGAAAGCCGAAAATCCGGTTTCTCTGCGTATCGGCGTAATAAAACATTTTTCGAGTGGACACGCTCACCCAACCCCCACAATGCATCGGAAAGGTTGATGAGCCATTCTGTATTCGTCGGGTCCAATTCCAAGGCCCGAATGGCCCAGGATTTGGCTTCCTGGAAACGACTGAGTTCCTCGTTCATGGCTCCCATCGTGCCTGCCAGTTGGGAAGACTTGGCAAGAAGCGAAGGGTAATTGGACAGATAGTCGATACCGCCGAGATTGTCCTTCCGCAGTTGAAAAATCGCGGCGCAATTAACGAGGTAAACGGCGTTGGACGTATCCA
>JAYSRH010000196.1:0-11508 GCA_043721115.1 Fibrobacteria bacterium
AGGCCTTTAATCATGGCTATCCCTTGGTTTGAATGCTGGTTCGGTAAGGCCTATAAAGAATTATACCCTCACCGGGATTTTCGGGAAGCCCGTGCACAAGTGGCTTTTCTGCTCCGCGAGTTACCGGTAACTCCTGCGTGGCGTATCTTGGATGTAGGCTGTGGACAAGGCCGACATCTGGAAACGTTTCGTGAACTCGGATTTCCCTTTGGCTTTGGTTTGGATTTAAGTCTTTCACTGCTGCGTGATGCACGGGATGCACGCCAGGCGGTTGTGCGCGGGGACATGCGCCACTTACCCTTTCCTCCAGTTGGTTTTGATTTGGTAACCTCCTTTTTTACCTCCTTTGGCTACTTTGCTACCTTAGGCGAAGACGAGGAAGTCATGGAGCAATTTGCAACTGTCCTCAAACCCGGCGGAAACCTCCTACTCGATTTGATCAATATTGAACCGCTCTCAGCGCGTCTGGTTCCGGAAAACCGTGCATGGGTGGACGGCAGCGAAATCGTCCAAAGGCGGAGAATGGAAGGCGGAATCGTCATCAAGGAAATTGAGATTCGCAAACCGGATGGTATCGTTGAGAAATTCGAAGAGCGGGTTCGGCTCTATCCAAGACATGTCATACTAGCCTTGGCGGAGCGTTTCGGACTCATTCATGTCAAGACGTTTGGAGATGAAAGCGGTGGAGCGTATCAATCCGATTTGTCTCCGCGCATGACACTTTTATTTCGCAAGGCGGATTAGGCCAACATGCCCGTTTCCCTGCATGCTCGCATTCCAGGTCCAGACATTGCCCAACGCATCCTTTTTTCCACCTCGGAATCCAGTGACTCTTCAGACTTATCAGGACTAAAAACTGCGGCGGCAAAAATTTTCCCTGGGGGATCCTTTCGCTCCGAAGTTGCGGTGGCGCGAAGGTTGGCCTATTTGGATCGACGTCCTTTCAGCATTAAACCGCAGGAACTTTTGCGGCAGGAAAACGCCTTTGCACCGTTGACTCCTCAGCAAAAGCTCCATCTCGACGCAGCTGGATCGGCCAATGCATTATTCATTTTGACCGGACAACAGCCAGGGTTATTCGGTGGACCCATGCTGTGGCTCTATAAAGCATTGACTTGCGCGGCACTGGCCAAAGAGTGGTCTGTTAAATTGTCTCGACCGGTTATCCCCATTTTCTGGGTGGCGGGAGACGATGCGGATCTAGAGGAATGCAATCATGTGGAACTTCTTGATGCCCGTGCTGCAGAAGTTTCCGGCCCTCTCTCGCTGAGTTTTCCGGATGCGGCTAACCTCATTCCCATGGGAGAGCGCCAGCTGAATACAAATGATGTGGCGGCATTGCTTACCAGGCTTAGTGCAATCTGGAATCCGGAAACGATAGATGTTTTGCGCCAGTGTTATTCAGTACCTGGCACTTTGACCGCCGCCTTCTTGAGATTGGCCCAATCGCAGCTTGGCAAGGAAGGGATCCTTTTTGTCGATGGATATTCGAAAAATCTCCGAGCTTTGGCTCGACCGGTTTTGGAACATGCGGCCAAAAATTGGGTCACTTTTCAAAACACTTTATATCAGAGCACAGAAGTGGCTGAAGCTGCTGGTATTCAGACTCAGGTACCTTTGCGCGCAGGATTGGTACATGCCTTCACATTGCAACACGGCGAACGACACCGTCTTTATGCGGAAAAGTCCGCTGGTGGATTGGATCGCATCTATCGTCCGGAACACCCGTCCAAAAATCTGTTGGAAAAATTTTCGGAACTGGATTTAACTCATGATGTATTTACCCGACCCTTGGTGGCCGATGCCATTTTTCCAGTCTTGGGTCATGTGCTCGGTCCAGCTGAGCTTCGATACTTCGCTCAATTGAGTAATACCTTCTTGGCCACCACAGGTGATATGCCGCTTTTGCATCCGAGAATGTCCGTAACCATTGCCCCGAGCCGGGCTAAGGAGGATTTTCAACTCGAAGGTTTGGAGATTTCCGAAATGGTCCGATTGGGCCCGAGGGGGCTTCGCACCTATTTGGAACAACGGACTTGGCAAAGTCACACTGCATTTTCAGCGCTCGCTCCGGTTCCCGTGGAAGGTTGGATCGAGGACGTACGTCGACTCCATGCCTTACATTTTCCAGATCTGGGTCCCATGAATGGTTTGGAAAAATCACTCGAGTCGGCTTGGAAGCGATACATTCGCAGTCTGAAGCGGATGGCTTTTAGTGCCCATGAGAAAAAGAGCCAGCCACTCTTCAACCACTTGCAATGGTTAGGTGGTGGCCTTGGTCAGGATCGGCACCTAAATTTTCCTTCCCTATTCAATGCCTTGGGAAAATCCGGGTTTTCCGAATTAAGGGAAGTATTGGATCCCAGCCAACCGGACCTGCAATTTATTTTATTTAGTGAAGAGGGAGTATGAAGCCCTTTTCAATGTCCCGATTTCAAGTTACAGGAGGACTCCATGCCAGATATATCCGTTGACTTCATGGCCATCGGCGCCCATTCGGACGATATCGAGATCGGATGCGCGGGTACTATAGCACGCCTCATTTCTAAAGGTCGAAAAGGCGTAGTGGTCGATATGACCGACGCATCCATGGGAACCCGAGGCAACCCTGCACTGCGAGTCCGGGAAGCAAAAGCGGCGGCGCGCATGCTGAAAGTCGAACGAGTCAACCTTGGCCTTCCCGATGCGGCACTTACCGATGGGTGGGAGTCGCAATTACGGTTGATCGAGCAAATTAGAACGTACCGTCCTAAAATAGTGCTTACCCATCATTGGAGCGATGAACATCCCGATCATGAAGCGACATCCCGAATTGTAAAGACGGCCTGTTACAAAGCCGGCCTGGCCAAATTAGATTGCGCAGGAAAACCCTTTCGGCCGGGAAGAATTTTTCATTTCATAGGTTCGGAATTACCGGAACCCTCTTTTTGTGTGGACATTACGCCCTACTGGTCCAAAAAGTTGGCGGCCATACAATGCTACAAAAGCCAGTTTCACAATCCAGAGGCCAAGAAATTTAAAGGTCAAACCGATCTCGCTACGCCTGCGTTCTTGGAGGTATTGGAAGCCCGCAATCGGTACTGGGGCATCCGCATCCGGAGACGGTATGCAGAAGCATTCGTAACAACAGACTTGCCGGAGGTAGATGACATAACCATTCTCGGAGGGGCCAGGTTCTCATGAAAATAGGCATCACTTGTTATCCAACTTATGGTGGCAGCGGAGTGCTGGCCTCGGAATTGGGATCTTTTTTGGCCAAACGCGGTCATGAAATCCATTTCATCACTTCTGCGATTCCTTATCGGCTGCAAGGGGAATTCCAGGAGAAGATTTTTTTTCATACCGTGGAAATGGATCCGTACCCACTTTTCGAGCATCCTCCCTACGATTTAGCCTTGGCCTCGAAAATGAAGGAAGTGTTCGTGGATCAGGGCCTCGATTTGCTCCATGTACACTATGCCATTCCCCATGCCATCTCCGCCTATCTGGCATCACAGCTACTGAAACCTAAGAAGATCCCCATTGTGACCACTTTGCACGGCACAGATATTACGCTGGTTGGCCAGGAGAAAAGTTTTTTCGATATCACCCGCTTTGGCATTGACGAAAGCACCGTGGTCACGGCAGTGTCCGATTATCTTAAAGTCCGCACAGAAACTGTTTTCCATCCGAGCAAACCCATCCATCGCGTGTACAATTTTGTGGATGTGGATATTTTTCGCAAGTCCGCTTTCGGGTGCCATCGTTCAAATTTCGCTAGGCCCGATCAACCGATTTATATTCATATCTCCAATTTCAGACCCGTTAAAAGGGTGGAAGATGTGATCAAAATTTTCGCAAGGCTCCGCCGTGAGGTGGATGGAGTTTTGGTGCTGATCGGCGAGGGTCCCATGCTGCGCAAGGCTAAGGAATTGGCCGCTGAATTGGGCGTGCAGCAACATGTGCGTTACCTAGGCAAGCAACTTGACATCGTCAGTATATTAAGCTGTGCGGATGTACTGCTTTTCCCATCCGAAAACGAAAGCTTTGGTCTGGCTCCATTGGAAGCCATGGCCTGTGAAATTCCTGTCATTGCAACCCGCACTGGAGGCATTCCGGAAGTGGTGACGCATGGAGTGAACGGGTTTTTGGCGGAGGTCGGTGACGTGGAAACCATGGCCAAGCATGCCATTGAACTGGGACTCAATCAGGAACTGCGCATGCGTCTAGGCAAGGCCGGGCGCAAAACGGCCGAAACAGTATTCCACCCAAATCTCATCATCCCTCAATATGAAGCATTTTATGAACAGGCCCTGCAGATGAACGGTTAAATGGGCCGCCGCCAACTGACATAGGAGTGGCAGGGCTCTAAGTACTCAGCGTCCCTTTAGTAGAGGGAATTCCCTGGACTCTCCGGGAAGGAGAAATGGCCATGGCCAAGGCACGTGCGAATGCTTTGAATAGACCTTCAATGCAATGATGCGTATTTGTTCCGCGCAAGAGATCGAGATGTAAATTCATTTTCGCGTTTTCGGCGACGCTGCGGAAAAAATGCTCAATGAGTTCAGTATCCAGATTGCCGATTCTAGCCGTGGGGACAGCCACGTTGTACACGAATCCAATCCGTCCAGATAGATCCAAACAGCACCGTGCCAAGGCTTCGTCCATGGTGACGTAATAAAATCCGTATCGTTCCATGCCCAGCTTATCGCCGGAGGCTTTCCCAATGGCTTCACCAAGGCATATTGCGATATCTTCGCAGGAATGATGCATGTCTATGTCTTTATCACCCCTACAGACCACGGAAAGCCCGATGCCGCTGTGTTTGCGAAAGAGATCCAACATATGGTCCAGGAATGGGGAACCGGTATCAATCTGGCCTTCAAGGGAAGTGTCGAAGTCCAGCGACAACACAATGTCGGTCTCTTTGGTTTTTCTTTTTATTTCCACTATACGCACATTTTCCACCTTAGGTAAACAGGTTCGGTCAGGGTTTGCCGACGATTTTCATGATGGGCGCTTTTTGCGGCACTTTTTCCGGAGCCGGCTTGGGCGGCTCTATGGTATAACGTTTTACCAGGATGTCGATCAGGCTACGGGCGCGTTTTTCGAAATCGTTGACGGACAGGCTCAGTACCAACATGGTTGCTGGAAGGATGATGGCCGCCAAAACGAGTAATACTATTGTCATATCAATATGTTTTCAATGTGGTCCCATATATTTTAAACCTTTTCCGGTCCGGAATCACGGACTTGTCGCCCCAAGTGACTTCTACGGCTCTGCGCCTGGAAATAAAGACCACAAGGGTATCCGAGTGGCTCACTTGCATCTGTTTTCCTAGGCGAAGCACGGTCAGGAAGTCCTCTTTCCCAGTTCTAAGGACTTTGACGCCAACGCTATCTATGAGAGGCTTGATGACTACGACATTTGTGACTGGTGCAGCAGGTGTGATTGTTGGAGTTACGGGCTGGGCCACGGGCGTTGGTAGGGTAGAGCCAGGATTGGCGGCCCCCAATTTTGACGTTTGAACCGACGCGGTATCGGTAGGACGCTTGGTTTTTGTCGTACTATCCATTACGGAGTCGGGGATCAGGGAATGGCTTTCAACGAGCGAATCCTGCGGTACGGCAATACTTTCTGCCGGAGCTGGGTTCAAGCCGCTGGCTTGTTTTGAAGCGTCCGATTCTGGCTTATTGAGTTTGCTCATAAGCAGTACCAGCAAAATAAATAACCCCAAGAATACGAAGATAAAAATTTGTTTATGCGCCGAAGTATAGGTATGCGCCCTGTCTTTATAGGGTGCTATGGAGGGGGCGGAATGCGTTGCCCCAATTTCCTTATTGTACGTTGCGATTAAATTCACGGTATCCAGATTGAGGTAACGCCCAAGAGACCCCAATAACGCGCGAATATAGGGATCGCCGGGAAGTAGGTGGTAATCCCCTTTTTCCAAGGCTTCAATAACCTGAGGCGTAAGCCGCAAATCATTGCTGATTTTGTTCAGGTCCAAATGCGCGGCCAAGCGTGCGTCGCGCAGCATTTGACCCGTACCGGGGCCCGTTGACTGTGGATTGTCTGATGGGCTGCTGGGCGTTTCGTCTTTCATGAATCTCCTAAATATTGGCTTTCGAGCATTCCCATGGTGAGTTGGATGGGAAGACCCATGACATTGTAAAAGCAGCCGCGCACGTTATCCACCAGTCGGGCACCATAGCCTTGAATAGCGTAGGCACCGGCCTTGTCGAGCGGCTCTATCGAATCCGCATAGGATCGTAGAATTGCTGAGGGGTGTTTGGCAAAGGTAACCTCGGTCAGCGCAGAACCTGAATTGAGGACCACGCCTTGGCGTGCCAAGGCGACGCCAGTTATCACTCGGTGGGTCCGGCCATTTAATGCTGACAGCATTTCAAAGGCATGTTCGGCATTTTCCGGTTTGCCTAAAAGTTTATCGTCAAGAAGCACTACGGTATCCGATCCCAGCACCAAAGTGGTTGGACCCAGGTTCGCAATGCAAGCCGCTTTCCCTCGTGCAAAGTATTCGGGAACTTGGTCATGGGGAAGGCCCTCCGGAAGGATCTCTGCATAGTCGGGATGCTTGGTCGTAAACGTGACACCGAGCATTTGCAATATGTGCTCCCTGCGGGGTGAACGGCTGGCAAGAACCAGGGATGAAACGAAATTAGGTTTCGACATAAAACCATTTAAACCATAGTCTTGGGAAGAAATAGGGGACATTTGACACGCCTATAAGTTAGTTTAAGCTGCGGGAGGTGCCCAGTCCCATTCAGGAGTGCTTCGGCCCAATTTATCGGGCATGTCCAACTTTATAAACCCTTCGCTCAGCGAAATCGTCGCGATTTGGAATCGCTGGATTCCAATTTCACGTCCGGCAAATCGATAATGCGAATATTGAAGTTCCAGCCTTCTGAGATGCCTACGGGAGTCCAGTGGAAATCCATTTCCCAGCAATGCAAGGTTCTATGAAAGCCGAACGTATGTTTTGAGAAACGGCCTTCGGAAAAATTATAGTCTGTATCGTAGGTCATCTGCCATCCAGCGGTGGGATTGAGCTTGAGGCTGCCGTTGGCTTGGTGCGTGCGCGAACGCTGAAAGGTGCCGCTTGTTCCGAAAACTCGTTCAATTGGTCCGCCGTTGTCGGCTGCTACTCTAGTGGCGGAGAAGTCGAAACTGTAATTTATATCTCCGGACCAAGGCGTGTGGTCAAAACGGCTGGTAGGGAAGCCTCCGGTATCTTTAAGTCTCAATCCTGAATTAAAATCCCCCGAAACTTGAAGGCCCTTTCTCCAACCGAAGGAATAGGATTTCAATATGGGCGACGTGAGGATGCTGGTCTGGCCCTTTTGGGTAAATGGGTCATAAAGGCCATGTTGGGTGGCTATGGTAAAGGCCACGGTTTTTGTCAGGTATATGCTGAAGGTGCTGGATATATCGGACCATTGCATGCTGTCCCTGGCGAAATTGTAAGAAGCCCTGGAATTGGCGGAAAGGACTTTGTAGCTCTCGCCTTTGGCCGCCGTCCCGACCTTACTGCTTGATGTTGGAGTTGTTGCCGCAATGGAATCCGGCGCTAATTTTGCATCAACTTCATTTCCTAAGGAGAAGCCAATGGTCTGCTCCTTGGCTTGAAAAGCACTTCCTCCCACTTTGGGATTGGCCATGAAACGTGGGTTCGAATCAATCTTGGGCGCATAGGTGTAGCTTACGGAAGGAATGATGGTATGCCGGATGCCCTCCAACGTCCCAAACCAAGGCTTACCTTGGGCTTGAGCAATACCAAAAATGCGTGTGTCCAAATTAATTCCCATGTTGAACTTGGGAAAATATTCCCCAAAATCGGATTTTGGCGGATCCCAAGCGGTTTGAACCGGATGAAGGGAATCTCCACGGTTTTGCAGGCTCCAAAGTTGCTCGAAGTTGGCTGATGGCGTGGCGTTGAAGTATTGTAACACCGCGTATTTCCCGGAAAGGGTTGTGCGATCCGTGTACCCGATATAGGTGTTTGTATCGCCCAGCCTGCCATTGCCTCTGGGTTTGCTGACCATGTTGACGTTGAAATGATTGCCATAGTCCCAAGTGAGCTTGCGGTACCAAGGGTCTTCTTGGCTTTGTACGGGTTCCACTTCGTCTTCCGATTTTGGAAACAGTGGGCCACCCACATGATAGGTGAAATCGGGAATGTTTCTATCGATTAAGGTATCGGTCAGATTGTAATCCTGGCTCAATCCAATATTCAAAGAACCTTGGTTCCAGTTGAACATGCGGCGGTAACCTAAGGTTGCGTTGGCGGTTTGTTTCTCCTTTTCCGACAAATTCTTGGCATTCTTATCGATAATACCCGGGTCTGATTGGAATCGACCGGTTCCTTTCAATGTTTGTTTTTGGTCAGGGGTGATATTTTGATCATGTGCGTATTCAGCCGACCAACCGGCTTGCTGCACATCAAATTCACTGATGTAGGAGGTGGCTTTTAAAAAGCCGTTGTATTGATATCGCTTGTTGTATTGGAATGTGGAATTGAAATTGGTTTTATCAAACGTGCCGTGTTCGCCTTCGATAAGGTCGCCACTCACAAGTAAGTCCGTATACTCATTGGTGGCCCAATAATAGCCAAGCCCCGTTATGTAGAAGCCTAGCGCTTGATCGCCACCGAATTTCGGTTGGAGTAAACCGGAGCGACGCCCCGTTCCCAAAGGCATGACCATCATCGGTAAAATCGCCACAGGTACATCTCCAATATTCATCACAATTGGGCCAGAGAGAACTTTGGATTTGGGCTGAAGGATCATACGTCTTCCGTAAAAGAAATAATGCTTATCCTCAACCTGGTCACAGGTGGAAAAGTCTCCGCGAGCGATGTAAATGTCCCCGCTTTTTTGACGACGCACTTCAACGCCGTTAAATGTTTGCTTATCCTTTTTGGAAGAACCGTAATAAATTTCTCCGACTTTGGTTTTTAAATTGTAACGCATGCGGTAACCGAGGATGGGTGGATTGGTAGGGTCGGTTATGAGCGGCACACCCATGGCTTCTACCACATTGTCTTGGTTGTAAAAGACGATGGAATCTGCCGTCAAGGAAGAACCTTTGTATTTGAGTAGGGCTTTGTCCGATAAGGAGAAACGGTCGTTTCGATAGCGTATGTGTGCCGCAGAATAGGTTACGGTATCCGCCCCGGAAACTGAATCGCTCTTGGCAGATTTGACCGAATCCACTTTAGCTTTCAGAGAATCGGCTATGGCTTTGGCGGCAAGGCTGTCTTGTACCACACGGGGGAGCTTGTGTAATTGGGCAAGCAGGGCAGTTGGAAAGAGAAATAAGCCCAGTAGGACAATGTTGAACATGGCCCCAGGGATTTTGGCGCGAGGCTTGGCAGTAGCTCGAAAACCCCGTGTCATCGGCCGGTTAAAATAGAAAGGTTACCGACAAAAGGGGCAGGGATTACATCAATTTGAGTCGTTCTTCCGGGGAGAGCAATGTCACGATGCGCACCGCGAAATTCTCATCGATTACCGCTACTTCGCCTTTGGCAATCATCTTGCCGTTGATGACCAAGTCCACGGGCTCACCTGCCAGCCTGTCCAGTTTGACGATGCGACCGGGAATCAAATCCAACAGTTCCTTAACGGATAACAGCTTATTCCCCAGATTTAGACAAACCGTCAAAGTAATGTCTTGGAGCTGTTCAATCGACAGCTTTTTTTTAGTAGACCGCTTGTATTCCTGGGGCATGGGCACAATTCCTTTTCGGGATCAAAGTATTTCCATAAAACCGCGGGCTTTATCGATTTCGTCACCGGCCCGGCGTTGAAAGCTTTCCCAATGCGCTTCGTCCAGATGTAATTCCTGCCGGACTTTAGGCTCAATAAATTGCACCGCATCAATATCGATTTTTCCATCTTTGAGCTGCTTGGATAACGTGTCTGCCGCATGCACTAGAAAAATAAGGTTGGTGGTGTCTTTTTGCGGCGCAGGATTGGTCTCCAGCGAGGCCAAGGGATGGTGGTGGAATCGCATCACCTCCACAAATGGGATGGGCAAGTTCCACTTGCGCGCCAACCACCCGCCTATTTCACCGTGAGTGACTCCAAGAACAGCATGCTCAGCATCGATCCAGCTGCAACTTTTACTTTCTCGATGGGCAATCACTTTTTCGAAATCGGGCGTCAATTTTTGGATAAGAATGATGCGTCCCATGTCATGGAGCAGCCCGGCAATAAAAGTTTCCTCAATAAAATTGGCATCCCGTTCCATGGCCAGGGACCTGGCGATAGCGCCGGTCAAAAGGGAATGCTCCCAGAAAGACTCAATATTAAAGCCTTTTTGATTGGAGTTGCGACCAAAGGATTTGAGTATCGAAGTCGTCAAAACCACATTGCGAATGGTGCTGAATCCAAGGATGACAATTGCCTGGGTGATGGTGCTAATCCGCCCAGGAAACCCGTAAAAAGCGGAATTCACCAATTTTAGCACCTTGGAAACCAGGGCCGGGTCCGTGGCAATGGCGCGACCGAGCTCTTCAGCCGAAGTGTGCGGGTCTTGCATCAGGCGGGTAATGGTTGCCATCATGACAGGCAAGGTCGGAAGATCCGTTATTTTCTGGACCAGCAGCTTTAATTCGTTGGATTCCGAGTTCAAATTGCCGTCCTTTAGCCAAGGCTATTTTATCTCCCACCAGGGCAGACAAGCAACAGAAAATATGCGACAATCAGATTGAAACCGGTTTTAAGGAGTGCTTTTGGGTTTTATTGTCCGGGCTGCCATACTGTTCTTGCCAGGCTTGGCAGCAGCTGAAGCTTCCCACGAAGTGCTGCAAGCGTTAGGCAGTGGCTTTGGTAAATTTACCCCTTTGGGTTTGGGGCTTGCTGGTTTCAGCTTGATAAGCATCATGGCCATTATCGTGGCCTGGGAAATCCTCCGTTCCGATAAGGGCCATCGCGAAAAAATCGATATCGGCTGGCAGTATTTTGCCGAGATGGCTTTGCAGAAGCGAATTACTCCTCAGGAAACCGATCTGTTGAAACGCATGGTCGAATCTGGTGGAGTTAGCAGCGCGGACATGGTCTTCGATTCCTCTTTTATCTATGAGGATGCCGTTGAATCCTTTCTCAAGTTCAACGCCGCCAAGTTTGATAAGGATGAAACCCAATATGCCTTGATGCGTGGCTTGAGGGTAAAGTTGGGCTATTCGCAGTTGCCTTCAGAAATCCCCATCAATAGCACCCGGCAATTGGAAATTGGCATGCCGATTACCATTACGGATGACGAGGGCCAGATACACAAAGGTCGCATCTCTGAGGTTCAGGAGAAGCAATGGATGGTCAGCATGGAGACCAATCTGCCTCCCACTATTACTGTAGGCGCTTCCATTGAGATTTCCATTTTACGATCTGGAGACGGCGAGTACCTATCCAACTTGGCCGTTTTGGCAACACGCCTTGGGGCAAACCTCATTTATTTGCCTCACACGCGTGCATTGGAGCGGAAACAAATGCGGAACTGGGTTCGCA
>JAYSRH010000197.1:0-1705 GCA_043721115.1 Fibrobacteria bacterium
GGCTGCTGGAAATCGTCGAGGAAATGACAACTATCAACATGGGGCTCTTGAAAAATGACGCCATTGGGTAACTGAGCGGGGGTTTCCGAAAGGCATTGATACTAATGGTTGCTGGGCTCACTTTTGATACATATGTTCGGTCGCACTCTCTGACACCGTATAAATCATGCTATCCAATCCAAACAAAAGAAAAGACCGCCCCCAAAGAAATACCGAGTCCCACATCGGCTAACAGCTGCCATTTCGCGTCGCTCGGTCGTCGATTCAATGGGTTTTCTACTCGCTCGGGGCTTCGCCCAAATGGGTTTTGAGGAGTGCTCGACAATTCAGACTGGGATTCGGCTGCACTAACTTTCCCTGATCTTTTCATCTGCCGTCTTCGTCAGTTTGCCTCAACCCGTCTTCATTGCACGCTGTGGGTTTGGGCTACGGGCTCGGTACTCACCTCTTCGCCCAAATCCTCGCTAATCGGGCATCTCCTCAAAACCCACTTCGTAATGGCGCAACGTTAGGCGAAATGGGGCTCGAAAAGTTGCCCTTCAGGCAAATGATTTAAAACCATTTTTTGGGGGCGGGACGAAGAGATTCGGACAAAAAACCGCGAGCGTAACACGTACATCAGAGACTACACCCGATTATTATTATTATTTTCAAAACAATATCCAGAAAATGGAAGGCCAAGAGGGAATCCGAATGAATTTTAGGAAAATTATAGCGTTTACTGGAATGGTCGCAATAATTCCATTTCAAACGTTTGGACAAAAAAGAGGGCAAGCAGTAGAGAATTCTATAAAAGAAACAGTACCAAGCTACGCGTTTTCAGCAAGTACTACATGGTTGACATTTAATAATATTGAAGCAGAAGCGAAAAATATTCACATGTACGAATTTCATTTTGGATATAAAATCACCCCTAAAGATAAAATTGAAGTTAAGGTAGCCACCTGGAAACTTTTTGAACCTATGGGCATACCATTATGGGATCCCCTTTTGATAAAAGAAAGTGAATTCTACCCAGGTAGACTAAGAGAAAGTGGTATTGGTATTACTTATCAGCGATTCTTGTGGAAAGGCTTATTCACGCAAATAGAAATATTGCCACTATGGAAGATATATCAGGACGATAATACTAATAATATTGCTGAGGGTTTTAAGTTATATACATCCTATCACCTTGGGTACCACATTTCCTTATTTAAGAATAGGTTTTCAATCGAACCACAGGTACATTGCAATTATTGGCCAATTGATACCAAAGGACCACAGAGGTTTCAAGAGAAAGAAAATAAATGGAATAATTACTTCCTCTTTGAGCCGAATCTATTTTTCGGGGTCAATTTTTAAAAAAAATGGAAATTTAAAAAAGAATGCGCGCGCAGAAAAGCAAGAAGGGATGCCAGTGTTAGGTATCCGGAGTGTCTCAGGCAGAATGTCGGGTAAGCGATCACAACTTAATTCTTTTTCAACGCCCAGCGTAGCTTCGCTGGGCCTGGGATTTTGAATGATTTCCGTCGGCTTCCAAATCGGTTTGCATGGCGCACATGCGCCTGCGCCAGCACTTGGTTCCGATGAGATTGAATTCGCTCCGCATGGCCAGCGAAGACCTCCCCCCTGTCTCAGGCTAAATGTCCGGTCACTATTTAAATTAAGGGGCGGAGAAAGGTCCAATTATGGGCCGCATTAGTTCACCACAAAAGACTTCAAT
>JAYSRH010000198.1:0-4224 GCA_043721115.1 Fibrobacteria bacterium
CGATATGCAGCCTTGGTTGCATCCATGCAGCCAACCAGATCCAGAATTTCCAGGGACTTGAATTGCGTACCGGTTCCTTCTGCTTGTACGGCTAGGTACCCATCCTTTAAAGCGGAACCGTCATCATGACGGAGCTTAGAGTATTCCAGGACCTTAATGCCATGAATAAAATGCTGGACCAAGGAATCGGAAAGTACCCGGACGGTAATATCGGTCCAGCCCTGCGGATCTTCCCAAGGGATCTCTGTATTTTTCCATGCTGCAGGATATTGTGACATTGTGCAATGCTGCGTGTAATTTGGGTTGCCGTTATAGGCGATGAACGTGCCCGGAGTACAGACATTTGCCGTGCCGCCATATTTAAAGCCTGCGGCTATCTCAGCAGCACTTAGATTATTTTGTTTCCCCAGCAGCTGAACCTCGATGCTGTTTGGAAATTTTTGTCCCTTCATGGAAGCGGGATCCTGGGAATGCAACATCAACCCGTTATTCTGCATGTTCCAGGTTTTGTCCCAATCAGTGTATCCATAAGTCGCGGTTGGAAATCGATAGACGGACCGGATCATATAATAAGACAGCTTACGCTGTGTGTAAAAAAGATGGCCGAACCCGGTGGTGGCCATGGGAAGGTGGATATCGACAAAGAGGTAGCCCTCAGGCGTGAATTTAAAAGTGCTATCAGAATTAGTAAGACCGGTTAGCTCGAAATACGGCGTCCACCCTTTGAGGTCCTTGCCGTTAAAGGTTTTAAGCCATGCGGAATCCTCCACCGCTCTGGGGGCGGTTATTCCTATTAAGAGTACGAACACACCAGCAAGTAGCGAGGATGGGAACATGGCTTTCTCCTTTACATTTAGAGTAAGTTTTTTAAGGCATTAACAGCGTAGGGAATGTTGCGCCCGGTTTTTGGTTTTCAAAACTAAGACGGGTCCAATCTTGGGACCTGGCAACTGAATGAATTTGTGCTTCATCCAAATCGCCGGAAAACTCGTAGCCCGATTTCAAGTGCCCATGTTTACCTATGGTTGCATTCAATGGGAATAAATAGCCCACTGGACCCAGCGCATTAGTCCTGGCTACCTCCAGCCCATCGATATAAAGACAGAAAATAGTCCCATCAAAGGTGGACGCGGCCAAGTGCCAAGAACCATTTACATATTCTTGACTTTGGAAATCAAGTGAATACCAATCCGTATTGCCGCCGACGGGTGGAGTAGGTGGGTAAAAGAAAGCATGAATCCGACCGTCTTGAGGCAGGCGCAATCCAAAATTGTCCCCCACACTAAGCATTTCACCGCCATTAAATCCCGGAATATGCGAAGATCGAAACCATATTGAAATGGTAAAGGCATTCGGTTTAGGAACTGGACCAGACAGCAGGGGCGCTTCAATATAATCTGCGGAATCGAAACCATGACCACCTGCGATTACACCATTCGACCTAGTGCTGGTAATGCGATCGTTTCCACTATTTCCACGACCGGTGGCATCTCGATAGAGGCCGTTGGCAATCGTGTCAGATTTTTCTTCACCTAAATGCCAAACACCGGAAAAACCAATTGAGCTATCGAAAACCAGAAAAGGGGAAGCAGGAGCAGTGGCCATGGGATTGCCCCAATGCATCGTCAGAGCCTGAATATTCGAACCTGCATGGACGGTATCCATGCGTACCCAGATTTCCGCATGACCGGACTGCGCATCCCAGGCTTCAATTTCACGAACCAGCGGCGTTCCATCCGCTTTCGCAAAGCGAATATCCGTTCCCGCAACTTGGGTCTGGGAGAAGTCGAATTGCGGAGCAGTCAATCTTACCAACATTGGGAAACCGTAAAGATCTTTGCTTAACGCAAGACCGGAAGCGCTGGCATTGACTTGAATTTTTGCCACATGTGACCAACCGGGAAATGGTGGAACCAACGCTTGAGCGCCTTTAGTCACCAAAATATTTCGGGTAAGAATCAAGGATGGAGAATTTGGTTTTCCCTTAGTATAGGCTACGGTAGGAATAAGTACCGAAGGTATGGAATCCACCTGGATTTTACCGATGATTCGGATTTCGGAATCAATCCTGTTTTTAAATGTGGTACCAGGCAAGAAAACAAAGCCCAATCCGGAATCCCCAGTCTCAGGGATAGGCACCGACAAGGAGCCAGGCGCTCTTAAGGTGTCCTTAATCAAGATATTTTTTTTCTCGGTTACCATGATATTGGTGAGGAGTAATACTGTATGCGTACCTGGATGTTTAATCTGAATATTGTATGTGCCAAAATTCAAATTTTTAAAATGGAACGCCCCATGTTCATCGGCTCGTACCCGTTGTGAATCCGGCAAGACAGAATCCAGTACAGGATTATAATCAGCCTTTAGAATTAAAATCTCAGCATCCTCAGCCACTTGGCCATTTTCGAGCATCAAATGACCACTCACTCGAGCATTCCCCGTTTCTGTCGCGTCTCCGCTCCCTTGCGCAAGAACATCGAATCCGCAACTGGCCAAAAAAAGCAATGCCATCGCAGCCAACAGTAAAGTGAAAGGGTGGAATGTATGAATCGTCTTCATTTCTCCGCCTTGCCAACTGGGAAAAACTGAAAGTTGAATTGGTACACCCTGTCCGCTGATGTGGCGGCTTGGGCCATTTCCATGATTTCTTTGCGGAACGCTAGAATACGCGATTTAATTCGTAAGAAGTCTTCTTCGCCAATTCCCAAAGTCAGAGCTGAAATATCCCGTTCTTCCTGAGTAGACAGGTCATGGGCACCGGCGGCTAGTCGGGAAACCTGCTTATGGTAGTTAATGATGTTTAGCGAACCGACTTCATCCCCTGTAGAAATTACAGAGTGCGTCAATGTATGACGGCCATCTGGGCCTCTGGTGATAAACCCAAGTTTTTCTAGTAAACGCACAGAACTTTTCGCCTCCTTAGCCGTAATCGGAGGTATTAGGCTTCGGCCCAATTTGGCGTAGTCATCGCCAAAATCCATTTTAACGGATAAGGACCGGACTACCGGATGGTACCATTTCGTGTAGTATTCATACTGTACCTCAGACAGTTTGACGATCTTCAGCTTCCGCTTTGCTACGAGCATTTTCTGGAAATAAAGGTCTTTGGTTTCGCTGGACTTGGCTTGAGTGAACTGCACTAACAAGCCAAAGAATGCGGATTCCGCCTTGTTCAATTTCAAAGTTTTAGCAATGCGAAGAGTGGTATCAGCGGATAGATTTTTGGTTCCCTTGATCAAATGCAAAAGCCAAGAAGTTGAATTCATTCCAACCGATGTTGCAAAGTCCCGATACGTATACCCGGATGCAGTCTTCTTAAACTCGTAGAAGTCCTTCAGGTAAACACGATAATTCGTGTACTCGAAAAGACTTTTCATGGATGAGCTTTTCAGCGAGCAACCTTGACTTGCCAAAGACCGTGAGCCAGTTCTTCTGGCAATCGCACCGAAAGAGTGGTTTCAGTACTATTACGGGTATAGGACCAGACCCTTTTGCCTGTAAGATCGAAAAGATCCATCGAACGAAAACCCTGTGGCAAAGTGAACGCGCCATTATCGATATGGGGTGTGAGGTTAAGGTTATGGCTGGAATTCGACTTAACCGAAGTAGTGCCTACAGTAGCTACAAATTGACGATAGCAGGAAGAATCCTGGATGCCGGTATATTCCACTCGGAAAAGCTGGGGTCCTGATCCTATGGAATAACCCCCATCGCTGAATTTTAGCAAGTACATGGCGCCATCGGGCCCATACTGCATGTCGATGTAGCTGCCGGTGGGTAATCCGGTGACTGCGAAATTTTCAACCCCTGCGACACCAGTTGGAATGGTGCCATTCTGATTAAGAGTAATGAATCGAAAATTTTTGCGAATCCAGTCGAAAAAAAGAACCTTTCCTTCATAGTAAGGAGGGAATTTGATGGGCGAAACCAACTTTGGATCATACCGGTACATGGGCCCACCCACGGCGGTCTCACCGGCATGTACGATTTTAGTCCAATCGGTACCTGCATTGAAACGAGGATCATCATCCGTGCTATTGCCACTGGCATAGGCAACCAATGATGGAACAGCGGGAGGCAAATGGTGTACACCGGTATTGTTCGGCGAGTTGTTCACTGTAGCAGCGCAGTTATACTTGGCTCCATAGGTTGGCGGATTGGCGGTAACCATCATGTTATAAGGTACGTTGTACCCATTGCAATAGGGATGGCCAAAGAAACCTG
>JAYSRH010000199.1:0-11421 GCA_043721115.1 Fibrobacteria bacterium
GTAACCATGACATTTTGATCCACGGGCATACCCATGCCGCATTCGTGAAGGACGTGCCAGAAGGCATTTATGTGAATTCCGGTGAATGGCTACACGAAATGAAGTACGTGGCTATGACTCAAGGATGTTGCCGAATTGAATCGTACTTGGAATAAGAATGAATTGAATTAGGCAAATCGGCGAATCAGCTAATCACGCCAAATCTGCGAGCTGATTTCGAATCGACTCCAGTTTTACATAATCTTCCATTTGCAATGCTTCTACCTTTGCCACCAACAGCTCCAATTTTTTCAACACCCCGGCGTCCTGCTTTGGTGTAGACTCGATCAAAGTGATGATTTCCTGCACATCATGCGGGTAACCGAAATCCCCCATGAAGGCCCAAAACCGTTCCTTGGCCTTGAAGTATTCGGCGACATCATTCAGATTGTAAATCATTTTGGGAATCAAGTCCTTGAGCAAAAAGGCTTTGAGGTCGCCCTGAAAAGTCAGAATAGTTGGCTCAGCGGAATCCTTGCGAATGGCTGCTTGCGCTGTTTTTGGATCTTCAATAACCCCTAGTAATGCCGCGATTTCCTGCTCCATAGTCTTCTGTTCCTGTTCCCGAAAATAGGCTTGGTAGATGATGGGAAAGGAATTGACGCAGAGATGAGCATGGGTGATGACGCTGAATTGCCCTAGGTAGTACACGTCCACATCATGAGCCAACATTTCCGCTTCAGTGTTGAAGAAGGCCACTTTGGCGGGGATGGGAATGAAGTCCGCATTTTTCATGGACTCGAGACGCTCCCTTACAGCTTCCGGATCGAGAGCTCCTTCCAGACCTCCTGTTTCCTTGGCTTGTTCGATGACTTCTTGAATCCCCTTTTCCAGAGAAATTCCAAATTCGGCCCGGAAAAAATCCCGGATGTTCCGCTGGTCGACATAATTTGCCTGCACGGCCAAAATACCATTGCGAACCATGCCGCTAAGTGGATTGGCAGGCCCGGCTCCGGACATTTCCCCGCTGACAAATCCCGCCGAGCCATCATCAACAACAGGAAGCGCCGCGTCAATCCTTACATAGGCTATGAGCTTGCCCTTGAGTCTCGCACCATCGCCTTTCCTCTGTTCAATCCGGATTCCGGGAGCATTTATCTTCATACATCCAGTCCGGTTGGAGTCTTTATTTGTCGTTCCAAGCGAGTTGCAGCCAGCATGGCTTCTCGATATACCTCCGGTAACGGAACTTTGGCCGCTAGAGCCAACTGTCGGCAGCTTTCATATTCAGGCGTAAAACGAAGTGCGGTGGTTCCCGGAAATTGCACGCCTTTGAGATCTACATCACCATATTTAGTGGTTATGGATGCTTTGGATTTTTCCGCCACCCACCGTCGGACCGGGTAAAACCGTACCCCGCCTGTAGTCGTTTCCGCTGCCACCAAGGCCAGCACGGAATTGAGACGGTCCTCTTCCACTAGGGCACACAGCTTTACCGCAGCGCGCGTCTTTTTCATAAGGATGGCTTCCTGCCACACATCTTTGCAGCCGGCCGCTAATAGCCTTTCGGCAGCATATCCGATGAGTTCTGGAGGCATATTGTCCAAATTACATTCTATCTGGAAAAGAGAACCTGATTCCGTAATAGATTCACACTCCTCCATTTGACATATACGTAAAACGTTGGCTGTTTCCGGCAAGTTTCGGCTGCCTGCGCCATACCCCTGCTGAATTAAAGAACCTTTCCAATTCTTAGGTATCGGCTTGGCAAAAGTGGTTACCAAGGCCATACCAGTAGGCGTGCACAGTTCACCGGGCAACTGGGTGCGCGTCGATGGGAATCCGGTACTTAATGCCAAGCTGGCGGGTACGGGTTCTGCCATCAGGCCGTGCTGGGTTTTGACCGTTCCTGTTCCAAAAGTAAATGGGGTCGTCAGAAAATTTTGAATACCCAACATTTCAAAACCAAGGCATGCACCAACGATATCCACAATGGCGTCTAAGGCGCCCAGTTCGTGAAAATGAACCTGGTCGATAGGGACGCCGTGTATTTTTGCTTCCACCTGCGCCAGTTTGAAAAAGACCTCCATAGCCTTTTCCTTGACTCCAGTAGATAAGCTGGAACCATTGACAATGACTTGGATTTCCTTTATGCCGCGATGTACGTGCTCGTGCTCGTGGGGAAAATAGGCGTGGAATTGCGTCGCCATGATTCCATGCTTGGAAACTTTACTGATCTCCAGCCGCATATCGGGTAACTTTAAGGATTGGATCTGTTTTTTCCATGCCTCAAAATCCAAACCCAAATCAAAAAGGGCTCCGAGTATCATGTCCCCGGCCACGCCGGTTTGGATATCGAATAAAAGGAACATCTGCAACTCCCAGCCCACCTCGCTTGGAGGTCGAGGTTGGCAAAGGGAAAGTTACTAAAAGAGAATCCAACCACTGCCAAAGGCCCAACCATGCGGCCTAAAGCAGAAGGTATAAAGGAAGATCAGGAGTTAAATCTCGAAGGCAACCTGGAACTTTTCAATTTCTTCATAGGCAGATGCTTTAACCGCTTCAATGTCCTCCGGTGTAAACCCTAAATGGGCAATCAGTGCCGTATCGAGGACGGGTTGCACTTCGAGGCCCGGCAGTGTGTAGCCTAACTCAAAGCAAAGGCTATCGGCAAGATGGACCAGCGTGGTGATTTCACGGGCAAATTCCGTCTTTCCCGGTGCGTGATGATAGACGATGGGGATGCGAATATCCTGTGGTAATTCCCATCGGGACGTGAGCCAATCACCGACATCGGTATGGGTAAACCCAAAGACTTCACTTTCTGCCTGCAAGAGTGAGATTTTATCCTTGGCCGCTTTTTGAATGGCTTTAAGGAAGTTTTCGTGAAAATACTGATCCAAAACAATTCGACCTATATCATGAATGAGACCGGCGCAAAAGCATTCCTCGGGATCAAATAAGGTGAATTTCCGCATCCTTAGAGCGAGCTGACGGGACAGCACCGCACACGCCAGAGAGTGGGCCCAAAATTTCTTTCGGCTGAATAATTGACTATTCCCATCACCGGGAAACATCTTGACCACGGTAATACTGAAGACCATGGTATTAATGACTTTAAGACCTAAAATCACCACGGCATTTTGAACGGTTGTCACAGTACGAGGAATGCCATAAAAAGCGGAGTTCGCCAAGCGCAGGACTTTTGATGTAAGACTGAGATCGCGAGAAATTAGGTTGGCCACATCAACGGCCGTAGTAGTTGGATCATTGATGATCTTAAGCAGGCGATTGGCAACTTCGGGAAGGGTAGGCAGATTTTCGATCTGCTCAATCCTTTTCTGTTCCAAGCTCTTACTCATATCTACTCCAAATAGGCGCTGATAAAATTTTTACCGTGTCCGACCAACCCTTCCAGTGTATTATAATCTCAGGGGGCATTTCAATCCAATGTAGGTGAGAAATGGGTTTTTTTATATTTTCCAAAAAACCGCATTCCATCCCTTAGCCTGAAATATGCAATCCGATGAGTAAGTGTAATTCCCGTATTTTACTAAATCTGGGCCTTATCGCCGGGCTGGCCGCTAACGTCCATTCTGCTACCTTGGAAGGATTACCCGGCACCCTATTCAGCCCTTCGGCGCAATCCCTGGGTCATTTATCCATTTCCGGTTCAGTTGGAGCCTACGGCCATCAAGATGGAAGCATGGTCAAGGACCATCTTTTCTTATTCCATCATACGGGATTTGCCGGTGATGCGGACACGGCACAGATTCAAGACTTTCAAAGCGGCACCGTCCGACTCAACCTTGCCATTGGCCTGGGACGATTTTTTGACCTTGGATTGACTGTACCCTATTCAGCGGACTACATCGGAGACACAAAGGCAAAAAAATTATCCGGAAATGGGCTTGGGGATCCGATTCTATCCGCAAAAGGCGGCGTATCGCTTGCCAATAACCACATACTCGACGCAGCATTGTTGTGCGCCATAACTCTCCCCTCGAAAAGCAACTCTGGATTCCTGCCCAAACAACCAGGATATGTTTCCACTGACTCTGCTGTTGGCGCGCCTTATTTCTTTTCCAGTTATGGGGTTGGCGGTTCAATTCAATCTGTTTGGACATTGGATTTAACCCGTATTGAAGCTCAATTGCCTTTCCGCGGGAATCTTAATGCGGGCATCAGTCATTCGGGAGCATCAGGCGCACCGGCCGAGGTGTTGTTCGGTGGTGGGCTGGAATGGCTGCCTTTGCCCTCTCTACAATTATTCGTGGACATGCAAAGCGAAACGCGGGCCGGGTTGGCCGGGAAATTCTCCAAAGTCGGCAAAGATTTTTCCTTTTTGGCCGCCGGTTTTACCGCAACGGGCGAAGACGGAGTATTCTTTTCCGTTGGCTTGCAAAAAAGTCTTGCAAAGCGCCCGTTTCATGCCTATTCAAAGGACTTAGCCGATGGCCGAATGACGTACTCCAGCCGTTACCAGCCCGATTTTGCCGTAGCTTTTAATTTGGGATGGTCCGGCGACCTGATATCCGTGGATACGGACAAGGATGGAATACCCGATAAAGAGGATCTCTGTATTACCGAAGCGGAGGACCAGGACACCTTTCAAGATCAAGACGGTTGCCCGGAATACGACAATGACGGAGACAGCATCTATGACGCCAAAGACAAATGCCCACTCGAGCCGGAAGACGTCGATGGCTTTCAGGATGACGATGGTTGTCCCGATCCGGATAATGACAAGGATGGCGTGCCCGATCTCTCGGACAAATGCCCCAATGAAGCGGAAGACCTGGATGGATTTGAAGATTTTGATGGCTGTCCCGAATTGGACAATGACAAGGATGGCGTGCCGGATGCCCAAGACAAATGCGCTAATTTAGTGGAGGATCAGGATGGGTTTGAGGATGCAGATGGTTGTCCGGATCCGGACAATGATAAAGACAAAATACCGGATTTAAACGACAAATGCCCGAATGAACCGGAAACCATAAATGGGTTCGAAGATGGTGACGGATGTCCGGACCAAGTTCATGGTTCTTCAGGAGAAGTGCTTCCACCGTTACCTAGGCGCAGCTTGTTGAAAATGGTCAGCTTTCGCGGCAACACGGCTGAACTGTTACCTGTTTCTAATCTCTCCCTCGATACCTTGTCTGCCCAAATAAAAGGCGCACCAGGATCCTTGGTGGAAATCCGAGGCTATATGGATGATAGCGGAAACGAACTTGTCCGCATGCGCCTATCAGAAGCACGTGCCAAAGCCGTTCGAAGCTATTTGATCTCCAACGGGGCATTGCCATCGCAAGTTTTAGCCAGAGGAATGGGTGCCCGTGATCCCATCGCCAGCAACCATACCGCAACCGGTCGAATCCAAAATCGCCGCATCGAAATGCACCGGCTGGACTGATTTCTATCGAATGATAGCTGTTCATCGCCCCGATGAAACGCAAAAGCGGCGACCATTGGCCGCCGCATCCGTTTCAATATCGAACTTAAGTCAATTGCTCAAATCGAGTGCTGACTTAGAAGGACTTTACGTATCCCACGGTCGCTGAAATATTCAAAAGATCCTTGGACGAATGACCGGGACCAAATTTAACGGTCACTTTAGGTTCGACTGCTATGGAATTGGATTCGTTTAAGATAAACAAGAACGGGCAGCTCCCCCACACATCATGCCAAAGGTAAACATCTTTGGGAAAACTTCCTGGGGCTTTTGGGTCAACAAAATTCTTCTGCGCAGTGACGTAAAAAAATTCATAGGCCGCCGTTGGAATCATGGCTAGCCTATCACTATTGAAAATGCGCAAAGCAAAAATAGGCCCGCCACCCATGGAAGTGCGTGAAAAACTATTGTACTCAGATCCATTGGATATTGCCGGCTTTGGCTTAGCACTGGTTTGCTCGTTGATAAAATCGGCGCGAATGGCAAAGCTAAACGTTTTAAGATTGTCCGGCTCGATAAACTCAAAAATGGCGTAAGGGTTAATTGTGTAGGATTTTAGAGCAGGGTCAAAAGTCAATGTGTCTTTAATCGGCTTGGAATAGCTGAAACCGAAAGTGGATCGTCCATCGATATTGTACTCCAAACCCACCAAATATTCCTTTATACCCTGATTCCATTTGATTGTAGCATAGGGTACAACGCCGGAAACCTCAGATTCAAAATATTGAACTTGGGAAAAGGTTGGCGAGGCAATAGACAATGCCAAGGCAAGGGAAAGGGAAAGTGGTGCGATTCTTTTAAACGTCATGGTTCCTCATGCTCCTACATTTTAACGACTCAATGGACTTAGGACAGATCTAAAAACAACAAGTTGGTCGGGTTCTAAAACTAATTTACTGGCGGGAAAAACGAAGCCAGCATGGCTTAAAGATAATGCCAAATCCCTAAAAAAAGGTGTCCGAATGGGAAATAAACGCTAACGCTCGAGTTTAAACTTGAACTCTCTTCGGAATCCCGCGGTGATGTTGATAATGGTGTCAAAGGGAGGGCTGAGGCGATGGACTATTTCCACGTGACATTTGCCAATTGGAACTTCTAAAAACGCATTCATAGGCGTTTCACCCTGGGGCTTGCCATTGATAGTCAAGGCCGCAAAAGGGGGCGCTGATTTGATTAAAACAAATCCGGTGGCTTCCGAAGACCCTTCACTATTGGAATTTTGTAGGCTGGAATGGGGTTCACCCGAATGGCTGGATGGGCCTTTCCGAGGCATTTGCGAAACACGTAAATCATTCCCTTTAGGGGGCTTCTCCGTTTCTATATGTGTGGGAGGCGGGGGTGTTGGAGTGGCACCCGGGTTGTCCCCAGGTGCAGTGCTTGGAAGGGTGTTTCCGGTCGAGGAGTTGTCCACGGTTGGGGCCGGGGGAGTTTTGGGAACCGGTGCCATTGCAACCTGGGTTTCCGGAAGATTGACTTGGGTCGAAGGCTTGTCGCCATGATCCAGTCGCGTCCAAATTACTGCTCCGGCCAGAACCAGTACACATAAAGAAAGCAAGCCGCCAATCCAGACCACGGGGCTACGAGAGGAAGGACCCATGGCTCCTGTAGTGGCCTGCGTCTGAAAATCAACACTAGAAGCCATTGCCTTAGAGAGCGTTTTGCTACCTGCCATGGTAGCACCGGTTTTGATTATTGCCGACGCGGGGAAGCCTGCCACAGATGAACCAGTACCGGCCCGCATAGCTTTCATGGATCCGCTAGCGGTGCTAGGCCCCTCCATTATCGTACGGCCGCCGCCGGAAATTCCGAGTCCGGCTATATAGGTCTTGGCATGGTCGACAATGTCCACGACATCCTTGGAGTTGAGATACGCCCGCAATTGATTGGCCAGCCAACGGGCCCCGCCCCCACGGTTCTCGGGGAGTTTTTGCAGCAACGTATCGGTCAATTGAATCAGCACCGGATCGGCATTCGGGTTCAACTCAAGTATGGAAGGAGCAGGTCGCTCACAGATATTACGCATCGTCACGGGAATACTCGGTCCCGTAAATGGAAGTTTACCAGTCAGGCAATAATAAGCCACACCACCCAATGAAAAAAGGTCGGTTTGATTGGTTGGCCTAAGTCCTTCGATTTGCTCCGGTGACATGAAATTAGGTGATCCGAGAACGGCTCCAGTTTGAGTTCGCGATTGTTCATCAGCGATATGCGCAATTCCAAAATCCGCAATTTTAAGAGTCCCTTCGGAATTGAACATCAAATTTTCCGGCTTGATGTCCCGATGAACCACACCGTGTTTCTCTGCCGAGGTGAGTCCTTCCGCAGCCTGGCAAATGATGGCGGCCGCTACGGTATTGGGCATCTGTTTGCCACCTTGAGCGACGCAAATTGCTTGCAGGTTTTGGCCATCGATATATTCCATCACCAGGTATTGCTGATCATCCTGGGCGCCAAAGTCGAAGACTTCCACAATATTGATATGCCGCAAGGATGCAATGGTCTTAGCCTCAACCGTAAAACGATCCATCAAACTGGAATTGGAGGACAAGTGAGCTTGGATAACCTTGATGGCTACCAATCGGTTCAATAGCGGATCCTCGGCCAAGTACACCGTGGCCATCCCGCCTTGTCCAAGCTGATTCAAAATTCTATAGCGTCCGTATTCCATTTAAGTCAGTCAGCCCGTCTTACTGAAAAATTCATTTTGTATTCCATTTCGGCATTTGTGCTCACCCTCACTTCGCTCCCTTGAGCGTGTGGTTATCGTATAGTGCCAATCCGAAGCGCGCTTAAAGTTAGAAAGGTATAAAATGTTTATTTTCCCCTCCTGGATTTTCCCGCTATTTTGCCTCATTTGCACCATGTTTATGGGGGGATGCCAACAGTTGGCGGGCGGCAATAGTCAGAGGCAGGCATTCCAAGTGTTTTTTCTGGATGTGGGTCAAGGTGATGCCTGTTTAATGCGAACCCGCGCCAACCATTTCTTTTTGGTGGATACTGGAAAGGACCCGGAAGTGCTTTCGGATTTCCTAAGAAAATTAAAAGTGGATACGCTGTCGGCGGTTTTCATTTCCCATCCAGATATGGATCATTATGGTGCATTATCGGCGACAATAAAGGAGTTTCCGATTAAAAAGGTGTATCTACCGGCTGGAACAAGCTCAAACCCCACTTGGCTGCAATTACTTGGCGATTTAGACGCCTTTACCGGGCCCAAGGTAACTCTACTTGCCGGTGACACGCTTATTTGGGACGGCGAGGTACATATACGAGCGCTTTGGCCCTATTCCCGCGCCGCCTACCAGGGCAACAATTTGTCCTCGGTTTTACGGGTGGAATATGCTTCTCACTCCATACTCCTAACTGGGGATGTGGAAGACGAAGGTGAAATGGGAATGCTGGCAGCTGGCGGTTACTTGGATAGTGACATTTTAAAAGTGGCCCATCACGGTTCCCGAACTTCGAATGGATTGCCTTTTTTATCAGCCGCCTCCCCACTCTGGGCAGTGATTTCCTGCGACAGCATGGTGTACGGACACCCACATCCAGAGGCTATTGCTGATATGGTGTTGATCATGGGAGATAGCACGCATATTCTGCGTACAGACCGCCTGGGCACCCTTGCCTTTGCGCTGGATAATTTGGGAGTGACGCGATTGAGCTCGCAGGAAATGGGCTTGAAAGACTAGTTTTGCATGGCCTTCTGAATTCTGGTCATGGCTTGCGCTTCATTGGCTGCCTCAAGACAATGTGCATCCCGTCCACGAACGCCCCATTGAGAAGCGTTTGACGTTTTAAATAATGCAAGGGTTTTGGTTCCCAAAATGGCGGATAGGTGGCTGACACCGCTGTCATTGCCGATGAAAATGGCGGCGCCGGACAGCAAATTGGCCAGGTCAATACAGTTTGCAGGTTCTTGTATAGTGAATCGACCTTCAAAAATCGGCTTTAGTACTTGCTCAGCAGGCCCTATCACAATGCGGGTATCGGGAAAGCGACGGCTGCTTAGTTCATTGGCCAGAAAGGCGTAGAACTCGGGATCGTAATTTTTCTCTTTGCTTCCAGAGCCAGGATGAATGAGGGCATAATTTTGCCGCTGATTGGAAATAGGAAAATAAAGATCTTCCTCCGAAACGGCAGGCATAGAAAAATAAGGCAAGCACTGTAAATGGTAATCCATAGCATGCTCATCCCCTTTGACAGGAAAGGCCGGCTGAATATGGTACGCGCCGGTACATTTTTGTTGGAGCAACGCCCGCAAACTTGCATCTTCTTCCGTCCACATTAGCGCAGAAGACAATCCGGAAAGCTGGGCGGGAAGCTTGTCCCCATTGAAGAATGGCAGCAAATCCTTGGACTCACAGTCGATGGCCTCATCCAGTAAGCCCATTTCCTTGGCAAGCGCAAGGTAATCCGGTCGGCCCACACCCACGAATCGGTGGTCGGAAAATTTCCAACGTAAAGCGACCAAAGTTGGCCAGGTCATTATGAAATCTCCCAAGGCACCACGATGGGAAAAAAGAAATGTCTCCGTGGGATTTTGCGTCATGGTTTCACTTTCAATAGCGTGAAGGCAGGCGCCACCGGGGGTTTTTAGAAGACATGTCGGCGGAATAAAAATCTTTTTCGAACTTCTGCGAATCTTGTCCCATATAGTGCAAGAGAAAGCGAGCGATCCATTTTTCGATTTTCAGCACTACAATTTTTTTCCGTAACCGGCCTTGAGAATCACGATTGAGTACGGCGGGAATAGTATTCAAGGTGAGGATTTCATCGATGAATTTCGAATTCAGATTCTCTCTGGCTTCTGCGCTGGTCAGAAAATGAGTGACTCCGAAGCACACGCGGTTGGGATTGCCTTGACGAAGCATCCGGCAGCATTCAACGATTGTGGATCCGGTACGAACCATATCATCCAGCACAATAACATCCTTGCCCTTGATTCCTTCCAAAGTCAGTTCAGAATCGGAGCTTAAAGTCATGGAAACTTTTCGTTCCCCATCGCGCACTTTTTCCATTACAATGCGCCGACATTTGCTAAGTCCCAAGGCTTCAAAAACGGCATTCATAAAGGGAACGGCACCATGATCCGGTGAACACAGCACCAGGTTGTCGCCGTACTTGCCCGTAACCACCATATCCGAATAACGGATATAATCAGCATAGAGTTCCGCTGGGGAAAGGTTATGGAATTCCCCTGCAAAAAGTTCCGAGAACAGTCTTTGCACCTTGGAGGAATGATTATGGACAGTAATGACAACGTCGACACCGGCGGTTTTGAGCAAAGTGGCATATAAACTGGCCGTAAAAGGTTGGCCGTCGAATTTCTTTTGATCCGCCAGGCTTCTATCCTTTTCATCCGCATGCAGTTGTGGACCGCGATCTTGCGCACTGAAATACAAATCTGGTTCGACCAAAATAACTCGCTTGGCGCCATTGTCCTTGGCCGCACGCGCGAGGATGAGGTTGCGCATTGCTAACGAGCCACGGGTGTGATTGGTCGCCGCGGAACAGATGACAACCGTTTTGCCCGTAAGCTGCGTCCCGATATGCGCCATGTCATTTTCATCGCTGATAAAACGGGGACAGAACTCGCTGTTGGCATAAACTTTAAGGGAAATGATATCCGAAATTTCTTCCGGCTGGCCGCACATATGGCCTATATCGATGGCAAACGGATCGTCGGAAACATTGCTGATAATGATAAAATCGTTCACGAGTACTAACTTAGCTCCCTTTGGTAAATCGTCTAGTCGCCATTTCTGGCGTCTCCCATGTCAAATTCAATAGGCACGGGTTTGGCATGCCAAATGTCCCGGTTGTACTCAAATATTGTCCGATCGGATGAGAACTTGCCCATGCGCGCCACATTTAGAATGGCTTGATGCGTCCACTTATCCGGATTCCGATACACTTCAGAAACTTTTTCCTGGCAGGCCACATAGTCACCGAAGTCGGCCATGAGCATGTACTCATCCTTGAGAATGAGC
>JAYSRH010000200.1:0-11420 GCA_043721115.1 Fibrobacteria bacterium
GCGCCCACCAATACTCCGGCGGCGCCACCTTCGTTACGAGCCGCATCCCGCAAAGCCATGAGCCGTTGCAGCTCAGCATAGGTAATCCCCAAACGCTCCGCTGCATTCCGGTCCGCAAGTTTATCCGAAATTTGACTGATGCGTTGTTTGGTCGCGTCGTCGAAATCAGTCCCTTCAATACGAAAATCCGTGATTGCGAATCCGAGTTTAGCGAAGTCCGGACCCAGACGGTCCAACGCCACAGATGCTATCGACTGGCGCTTTGAGTCTATATCGATGTAGGCTAGTTTTTTCTCGGCCAACAATTCCCCTATGATGGGAACCAGCAGACTCAAAAGGGTTTCGCGGAGATCGGAAATAGAGTAGAGATCCCGTCCGCCTACTACTTTTTGAAAGAATTGGGCAGGCTCCATAATTTGGCAACTGAAATTCCCGTAGGTTTTAAGGGCTACCGGGAATCTGAATTCCGGATCCTCGTATTTGATAGGTGACGCCGTACCCCACTTCTGGTTCATGATGCGCGTCTTGCGGAAAAAATAAATTCCGGTTTTATGCTCGCTTTCAAAAGCTTGCGCTGCCCTTGTCAGTGTGGTCCAAAACGGGATATTGGAAGTCTCCAGTTCGATCATACCTTCATGATCAAGGACATTGCGGATTTTGCCTTCATAGACAAAAATGCAGCCCTGCCCTGGGTTAGCGATCAGCTTGGAGGCATTCTTGATTTCATCCCCGTCATCGGACCATTTGCGAAAAAGCTCGTGTTCGCCTGGATTTTCCCATTGGATAACCGAACGGAGTTGCCGGTTGATAGGATCGAAAAAACCCATTGTATGCCGCCTTTCAGCAGAATCGAAATTGGCCTGGGAGCCGGGAAGCTGCCTTTTACATCCGTAAATTATAGCACAAATCCTATTCCCTCTTGCTATCCGATCTTTCCCACTCTTTCGACAAAAGCGACCCGTTTTGAAAGAATGTTGCCATGGTCAGTTCAGTTAACCATTTTCTATGCATGACTGAACCTATGCCAAAGCGTGAATACAGCACACCTTTTCAAAAAGCGACCTTTCTCATCTACTTGCTGGCTGTCAGCATTGTCTTTGTCTTAATGCTGCGCGACTTCCTCATGCCTCTGTTCCTGGCCGCTATTTTCACTGGCCTAACCTATCCCTTCTACCAATGGATTAAAAACAAAACTCGGAAGCCAACAGTTTCGGCACTTTTGACTTTGCTTTCCATGGTGTTGATATTGGTTTTGCCGATCATTGCCATATCGGCCGCAGCTTATCAAGAGGCCGTGGGACTAATCGGCAATTTCGATATGGACCTGTGGCGAAGCCGCCTGGAATCAGTACTCCAAAGTTTGCAATCCCGCTTCCCCGGGCTGCTGGAAAAACTTAACGCTGCGAATCTTTCCAAATTGGCCTTCGATGGAATCCAAACTTCATTACAGTTTATTCTCCAACACAGCGCGGATATTTCCCTATCCGCCGCCAACAATCTGCTCACCTTTTTTCTGATGCTGTTCATCATGTTCTACTTCTATATCGACGGCCCGCAACTGCTAGGACGCATGATCCGCTTGTCGCCCCTCAAAGATGAATACGAACGGGTCCTGCTTGAGAAATTTATTTCCGTGAGCAAAGGAACGCTCAAAGGGTTTTTGGCCATCGGTATCATTCAAGGTTTTATCGGTGCCATTTTGTACTGGGCCGTTGGCATGCATTCTCCCGTTTTTCTGGGTGTACTCATGGTATTTGCCAGCCTGATTCCGGCAGTGGGTACCGCGCTAGTTTGGATGCCGGTAGCCTTGACGCTACTGTTGCAGGGGCATTGGATTTCCGCATTATGGGTGGTTGGAGTGGGGAGCATCGTCATTTCCAGCGTCGACAACTTTGTCAGGCCTATGGTGGTGGGCAAGGATATCAAGATGCACGATTTGATGGTGCTGCTCAGTACCTTGGGAGGATTGGGAATGTTCGGTTTGGCCGGATTCATCATCGGGCCTATTATCGCCGCCTTGTTTCTCTCCATCTGGAATATTTTCGAAGAAATTTTTGCCGAGGATTTGGCCCATAATAGTGAAACGGGAATCCGCCTAAAGCGGAAAATCAAGTAGCCCGGGCACATGCTGTATGAAGGAAACGCGAGAGTCATTGATCCCAATTCCCGCCGATTGGAAACCGGAAACGATGGCGCGCATCATCGAGCAGGAAGCTGAAAAATGGTGGGCGGAAGGGTGGGTATTTTTACGTGCGGAAACGGATGCCTTGCTGGAATCCGTATGCCTTTATTTTGAACGCCCCTTTATTTTAGATCGCGACAATCCAGAATCGGACGTGAAGTCCTAGCTAATTTATTCACAAGCTATAGTCCTAGCCAATTTGTTCGGCCAACATGTGCATATTTTGAAGGGCGTTCACAGTCGCGCCGGCTCCAACATGATTTAAGAATACGACTGCCATGGTGTCCACCTTTGCCAACAATTGTATTTGCCCGCGCACTCTTTTTTTCAACTCCTCTCGCGAATACAGATAGTCATAGCGGGATTGGTTGGCGCGCTGACGCTCGGCCGGAGACCCATGGAAGGCCCCTTCAGCGGTGGCTTCCCATGCCGCCAGATTTAATCCACTGTAACGCAAATACCCCTTGTGCGAAGTCGCATAGGCTTTAAGAGGAAAGGCTTGCGGTAGGGCCGGAATGTCTGTATTGCAAATGCCCACGCCAGCATTTTTCAAGGCTTCCAGCACCGATTCCTGATGCCAGGTATGGTTGCGGAATTCAACATGCACATCCAGCCCGTGAGAAATCGCCACGGACGCCGTTTGCAATAGCGAATCCAAAACCTTGCGATTGCGTTCCAAGCCCTCGTCCAACTGAATGAGAAAGGTATGGAAACGACCGCTTTCAACCAATGGACTCACAGCCGTTACATACTTGTTAAGTAAGGACTTGCCTTGCTTAACATCCCAGATGCCTTTATGCGAAATGTCGCCATGCACTTTGACGGAAAACTGCATACCCAATTTACTGCTGCGCTCCAGTTCGACAAATTGCTGCAACTGAGGCTCTTGGCTGATGGAAGGAGCGATTTCCAGGAAAGCGAAATACTGCTGGTAATATTGAAAGCATTCCCGCGATGTGGCGTTGAACGTGGTTCCTGCCCGGCCCGCAGGAGGATAAAAACAACCGGCCCAATCCGGATACTCGAACCCCCCCGTACCCACCAATGCGCCAAGGTGCGCGATGTCAGGTGGAATAAGGTGGGATTTCCATTTGCTGGGAAGAGGACTGGACTTCCACTTGGTCTGGGCTTGCATACTGCCCAAATGTATACTATCTAAGCTGTGGCCAGGTCCAAAAGTTTTTGCGTCGTTTCCAGATTGCGGGTGGTTGATTTCACGACCAGACATTTTTCCACCAGGGCATTGGAAAATTGGGTTTTCCCGTAGCCGCCCCGGCAGAGGAGATACGCTTCACTATTGATGACGCGAACCTCGTCGACCACAGAATTGTGGCTTTCCAATTTCTTTATGCCTGTTGGTGCAGGTGCGTCCGATAAAAAAGAAATGTAAACCCTTTCCTTTTCCAGCAGCTTGAGCTTTCGGAAAGGATTGGCCTTGAGAACGTCGGCCATTGCGTCGACGCTTCGTACGATCACGGGAACTTGAAAGGCGTATTTCTTGGCGATGGCTTTTTCAATCGTTGCCGCCAATTCCTCATCCCGGCCTTTCGCACTATTAAAAACCACATTGCCGCTTTGGATCAAGGTCTTCACAGCTGAGAATTTCAAGGATTCGAAAAGTTTTTTGAGATCAGCCATCAGGATGATTTTCTGACCGCTGACATTGATGCCACGTAGCAAGGCGATATAGGTGCTCATGCCTTGGCCAAATTGTCCTTAACCCGCTTGGCTTGGTTGAAATGCCTGAATTCATGTACTGTCAGGATTTTTATTCCTATCCGCAAGGGGTAGGTTATGAAGGCGCCGGCTGGTGAGGAAATAATCACCGTGTCCAAGTCCTTTTCCTTTATCCCCCGTAACTTACCGGTAAACTCGTGATTCGCTGCCAGGAATTCCTGGGTCAGATTTCGACCATAACTAGAGCGGACGGGCATCCAAACTTTAAACGTCTTGGTTTTTTTCTGTGTTTCGGGAGAACATGCACCATATATCATCTTGCCCCAAAACGAGGGGAGAAGCGGCAGCTTGGTCCAGATATTCGGACGATACCGTCCCGCTACGATTGCATCCAAGGTACTGAAATAGGATTTGTTGCTCTGTATAATATGATCCAGGCATTCGTTGATGCTCCATGTGTTCGCATCCGGTTTCGTATCCATATCCGCAGCGGATACTCCGGAGAATTCGCTCAACACTTGTGCCGATGCATTTTCTATTTCCTGGATTGTTTTGGGGATGAAATCCATTTTAGTGCCTGCTTTCCATGCGTTCACAACTTGAGTTTCAGAAAATAAAAACTAACCACTTTCCACGTTTGCGCCACTGAGAATGCTACCGAACCCCGAACGGCTACGGATTTTTGCCAGCGCATCGCCCAAAGCCTTTTGTCGGCGATCCCCCGTCGAATCGAATAAATTCTGTTGTCCCGTATCTGCCTTGGGGGCCGGAACTGTGAGCGCAATGGAGCGAATGGCCACGCGGCGTTGGTACAAGGCCTGAAACGTTTCCACCGCCCGATCCGCCAGGATGCGAAACTCATCCGTGCGAGGAACGGTCAAGGTTTTACGCACAGCCTTGCCGTCCGTGTAGCGAATGGCCACCGTCATCTTATCCGCTTGTAGCCCGCCTTTACGTAAATGGAAAACCAACTTATCAACCGTAAGGCGCACCTTGCGACTCAGCGCGTCGTCATCGTTGATATCCTCCTCCAATACCGTTTCCGCAAAGACGCCCTGCCGCACAGCTTTGATCTCTTCCAGATCGAGGCCGCATGCCAAAGTGTACAGTTTGTTACCCTCCGCGCCAAAACGCGTCTCCAACGCCTGTCGTCCCAATGCGCGAATCTGCCCCACACTTGTAAGCGCATAGCGACGAATCCTTTCCCGGCACTGCGGTGAAAGACCCGGAAGACAGCCCGGCTCCAAGGGCCCCAACACTTCCTCCTCCCGGCCCTCCGGACATACACCCACGGAGTCGCCGTGTTCCAACGCCATCCTTGCCACCACCCTGGCCATCAGCCGTGTAGTGGCCGCACCCACGGCCAGGTCCTCGAGGCCGGCCACGTGGAGTACGTCGCGATGCAACTTTTCCGCCAACTCCAAGAACGGCAAGGACCGTACCTCCGGTGTTCCGGTTACATCCAAGAGACCGTGGCCGGCACGCACCTCAAACTCCGGTGTATAAAGACTACACACGCCACGCAGTTCCTCGCATAATGCAGCTTCCCAAGCGACATTGCGAAACACCGGCTCCACGCGCCTGGCCCGCCGCCGCGCCGCCGTCAAGGGCATGCCTGCGCGCAAACCCAGAGCCCGAGCCGCATGCGAGCAAGCGATCACGTAGGTTTTATGGTTGTCCGGATCCTGGTCCACCACCACAAAAGGTTTGCCGCGTTTGGACGGGTTCCAGGCAGCGATGGCCTGGGCGGGAAAGTCGCCAGCTTCCAAGGCCAGGAATCGAGGTGGGGGCAAATTCATACCCGGCCCTTGAGATAATCCTGCCGCCGAGGCTCAGAAAAATGTTCGATTGCATAGCGCAGCATGGTGCGCGGCATGGTGCGGTAATGGCGCGCCAGAAAAGCCTCTTCGGCGTGGCGATCCCGCTTGCCCACCTCCCGCAATACCCAGCCCACAGCCTTGTGCAGCAGATCTTCGGGAGCGGTCAGTAACAGCTTCGCGATGCGCAGCGCATCGGTGGAATCCTTTTTGCGGACAAAGCGCAACGTGGCGACGATGGCCATGCGTCGTTCCCACAGGTTTTTGGATTGCGCAAGTGTATACAAAGGCGCCCGATCCCGTTCCTCCAGATAGGCGCCCAGAATATGCGGCGCGGAAACATCCACCAAATCCCAATTGTTGATCCAACGCGCACTGCCGATATACAGCCTATAGATTTTTTCCTGCGCGGCCGGGTCACCGCGTTTGAATTGACGCGCCATGATGTCCAGGGCTGCGAAGCGATCCTCGTGAAAGGGCGAAGCCAAGAGGCGTTTGATCTCCGGAAAGGCCAAGTCGCTGTATTCCCCCGCCACTCCGCGGATAACGGGAACCTTGATGCCGTGAAAGCGATCGCCTTCGCCATAGTCACCGGGACCGGTTTTGAAGAAGCGCAGCGCGATGGCTTTGACCTCGGGAGATCCCAAGGCTTTCAGTTTGATCTGGATGTCTTTAGCTTTCATGACGGCCGCACCGTTATTTCAATTTCAAGGACGCAGGCAGCATGAGCAAGAAGGGCAAGGACTTGGAATACTCCAGGTCCTTGTAGAAAATACCCAGGCGATTCAGGTTCTTGTAGTACTGATCCACCTTTTGATAATAATGGTATTCGCTTTGCAGATACCACGCTTGCTGGCCCAACTTCTCCGATAGAAACCATTTTTCCAAAAGTCTCGCGACCCGCCCATTGCCATCTTCAAAGGGATGGATATTGACAAAAATCAAATGAATGGCCGCGGCCATAAAAAAGGCCTCCGTCATGGTCAATTCCATTTTCACCAATTTTTTGATGTCCCCCCAAAGCAAATCGAACAGGATGGGAACTTGCCCGGCGGGCGCAGCTTCGTATTGGATGCGATGGGTTTGATGCTCCACCACCACCATCTCGGTTTTTCGTAAGGCTCCGAGGGATTTGCGAGGCAACAAATGGATGCCTAGCAGCTTATGGGATTGTAGGAAGTTTTTTCGATTCAGGGGATGAGCCTGGGCATATTGATACGCCTTATAAAGATCGTTGGGCTTTTGCACCAGATCCGGGAGATAGGCGATTTTCAACATGCGATGTTTGACATAACTATCCACCTCCATCGGTTCGCCTTCGATTCGCGACGAAGCGATAGCCGAAATGGAGGTATAGAAGCTGAAGGTTCGGGTGGATAGTGGGCTTTCCCGCAATGCCTTAAATCGTTTCCTGAGATCCTTGGGTATGGCGGCTTTGTATGCCGGCAAAAGGTTGATGGGAATGATTTTTAAAGCACCAAATTTCAAAATTCCTCCGTCATTTTTTAAATCCCAGACACCTTACCTATAAAGTTGCAAAATTCTACGGCGCTTCCACCGTAAAATAAATCCACTCCTCACGCCGCCAGGGATGCAAGGTCCTGCGCATAGGCGGGATAGTTCTTGAGCCCTTCACGCAACCGCAGCGAGGCCATTTCGAAATTGACCTGATTGGGAAGCCACTCCACAATGCGCACGGAATCGGCTACCACGGAATAGGTGTCCCATTCCTCGTTGACCGTGCCCCATATTTCCAATAGGTTGCCGCTGAACTGCGCCTGTCCCACCAGTTCGTCCCCCCACTTTTCCAACGCATCGGGCCAAAAGATCACATCCAAGTAGCCGGTATTGTCGGCCATGGTCAAAAACTTCATGTATCGCCCTCCCCCATCGTCGTTCCCACGATTGGCCACCGGATGTAACCTGTCCGTTACGGGAATCCCCAAGACCTTGACCCGTTTTCCCACGTGATGACGCAGAGCATCGGCGCGCACGGCATTACGGGCGGCCGTGTGGGTGGCCACCACCTCCAGCATATTGGCGGAGAGGACATAGCCCAACATACGCAGCTCGTTTAGGCATTTTTGCATCAGGGAATAATCGCCCAGACCGGCTTTCCGATGGCTGTTCGTCAAGCCCATGGCCGTCCACGCAGGCCCCATCGCTCCCAGCTTGCCATAAACCGCGTCCAATAAATACAGGAGCTCAGGCTGATTGGCGCCAAAGGACGCGCACGCACCTGCCAGAATCAGATTCTCGGCCTCGCGTTTGTGCAGGGGAACGCGTTGCAGCAAATCGGGTAAATCGCGATAGAGACCGTTCTCGTTCCGTTCCTGCACCAACACCTTGAGAGCGGCCTCGCGGCAATCGCGCACGGGCATAAGACCGGGCCGGATCCAATTGTCCCGGCCATGGTATTCCAGACGCGAGCTATTGACGTCCAGGGGCAGTATGCGCAATCCCCAGCGCCGGGCTTCGTCGAGGTAGACATCACGGCTATAGAAACCGTGGCGGTTGCTGATCACGGCGGAAAGAAATTGCGCCGGATAGCGACTCTTGAGATGCGCGCATTGGAAGGAAAGCTCCGCATAACTGGCGCTGTGCGATTTACAAAAAGAAAATCCGGAAAAGGAAGCGACGCGTTCCCACAGCTCTTCGGCTTGGGGCTGGCCCATGGGACGACTCAAATGGGGATTGCCCTTGCACCCCTCGATGAACAACAAACGGATCCGCTCCCATTCCGCCCGCTGCGGCGCGCCCTCGTGCTGGCTATTCATCATTTTTCGGATACGGTCTGCAAGTTTGAAAGACAGCCCCGCGATATCATGACAGATGCGGATCACGTCTTCCTGGAAGGCGCAGACGTCGTGGGTATCTCCCAGGATACCCTCCAGATCCGGATGCAGAAATTCCCACTCCTTGATGTTTTCCTTGAGCATGCGATGCCTTTCCACAAAAAGTTTGCAATAACTGGTGCCGGCGGGACGGATAAGACTGGAGGTAATGACCACTTCCGGATAGCTCTCCACCTTGGCCTTCTGGTTGAGGCGGATTTGGGCCGGACTTTCGATATAGAAGATCCCGCGGGTCTTGCCCTCCACAAGTATGTCGCGCACGGCCGGATCGCGCAGGCATTTCTCCACGTCCCACACTTCCGGATCCGGCTGACCCTGCTCTTCAAGCTGTCCCAAGGTATCGCGCAACACGGATATCGATCCATTGCCGAGCAAATCGAATTTGATCAGCCCCAGTTCATCAATGCCATTGTGCATATCCACCTGCGTCACCAAACGCCCGCCATCATCACCGCGCCGCCCCGTGGAGTTGGCTTTGCCAACTCCTAAAGAACCGCCCCCGGCGGTTCGCGACCACTCACACGCCACATGCCTCCAGATAGGCTGGTTGGTGATGATGAGTCCGCCCGGATGCTGGCCGATAAAGCGCGGCTTGCCTTGCAGCTTGGAGGCCCAAGCTTGAATACTGCGAATCGTATCATCGTCCAAACGCCGGGCCTTGGTCTGAAAACTGTCGAGCACGGTCGAGACCTGTTCGTCGGAATACCCGAATACCTTGGCGGCCTCGCGGAAAGCCGCCCGCCCCCGGAAGCAATTGGTAGTGCAGGTGATGGCCACGCGATCGCGCCCGAAGCGCTCGACCATCCACTTGAGGGCCCGGTCGCGTTCATCCCAGCCGAAATCGAGATCGGCATCCGGCGGCGCGGCCCGGTCTTCATTGAGGAAGCGCTGGAAATACAGATTGTGGGCGACGGGATCGAGATTGCATACGCCCAGATTGAAGAAGGTGATGGAGTTGGCACCGCTGCCCCGCAGGATGGTGCAGTCCCGGCCCCGACGAAAAGCACTGCGCAAACTGCGGCCGGCCCAGTCGCGCACTTCCTTGACCATGAGAAAATAGGACGAGTAACCGAGCTTGCGAATCACTTGGAGTTCCATCTCCTGAATGGCGCGGGCCTTGGAAAACTCCGGCCTGTTTCCATATTTCTTCCAAAGCCCTTCCGATGCCACCCGGGACAGATAGGTATCAGGCGTGTAACCCTTGGGCACGGCGATTTCTGGCATGATCCATTTGCCCATGGGCGGCTTGGCATGGCAGTTGTCAGCGATGAAAGCGGCATTAGTAAAGGCCTCGGGACGATCCGAGAAAAGTTCCGCCATCTGCGCGTGGGAACGCAGCCAAGCACCGGCGTGCGCGGTTTCATCGGGCTTGAGGCGCGACAAGGTGGAATTGAGGTCGATGGCCCGCAGAATGCGATGCAGTTCATGATCCTGGCGCTCCAGAAAGCGGCAGTCGCCGGAAGCCGCCATGGGGACGTTTTCCAATCGGCACAACTCTTCAAGCTCACGGCTGCAGGCCCGGGCTTCAGGAAAATGGCGCAACAGTTCGCCATAGAGGCGCGGGCGATTGGGGCCGGAGGCCAAAATTTTAAGACAGCGGGGCGCGGCGGTCAGCAGAAAAAGATTGGGCCATTCCTTGGCGAAGGCTTTCGCAAAGGAGAAAGCGGCCCCATCCCGCTGGCGAAGCGTGGTGAGTTCGCAGATGTCGCCGTAGCCTTCGTCATTTTTTGCCAGTAACACCAGCGTTTCCTTCGGCCCGGCGACTTCGCTCAGCTCCACGCCCAGGATGGGTTTTATTCCGGCGGCCAGGCATTCCTTGTGGAACAGGATGAGGCCGCTCATGCGGTTGGTATCGGTCAAGGCCAGTGCCGGCATGCCGAGCGCTTTGGCTTTGGCAACCAAGTCCTTGATAGCGGGGACGCCGGACAGCAGGGAGAACTCGGAGTGGACGTGAAGATGGGTGAATGCTATTTTGTTCATCTGCACAAATGTACAGTATATTTTTAGCTTAATTCAAGGAAAAATTGGGTTGGATGGATGGGGGTGTAGGGAATTTGTGGAGTTTGAGGAGGGTACAAAGGGGGGGTACAAATTGTACCCCCCCTTTCAATGCAGACTAAAGCAACCCATCACCGTAGCTGACCTTGGTGCAGCCCCGAACCGGGTTCGAAGTGGCGGCAGTCCACTCGATTTTAGATATCCTGCTCATATGCTCAGCATACACCTATTAAATCGTTGTTTTTCAAACAAAAAACGCTGTTCACAAGCTGGTTTTTTGACGAGCATCTATCAATCGGCGTTCTCGCTTCAATTCGATACGCAATTCTTTTTCGGTGGGCAAATAGTGCACGTATTTTGCCGCAAACATGCGCTTGCTTTCATTCAGCACTGAGTATTTCGCCACCGCTTCGTTTTTTTCGGCGCAGAGAATGAGGCCTACGGTGGGATTGTCTCCCGCCGTCGTACATTGATCGTCGAACAGGCGTATATAGCCATCCATTTGGCCGACATCTTGATGGGTGAGCTTTCCGATTTTGAGATCAATCAGCACATAACATTTCAGGATGCAGTTGTAGAACACCAAATCAACGTAGAGATGGCTGTCTTCGAAGGTAAGCCGTTTTTGGCGAGCGACGAAGGCGAAGCCTTTTCCCAGTTCCAACATGAACTCCTGCAACTGTCCGATAATCGCCGCCTCAAGGTCACTTTCATGCCATGCCCGATTCTCCGGTAGCTTCAAAAAATCAAGCACATAAGGATCACGTATCGTGTCGATCGGGTCTTGCAACATCTGTCCACGCGCGGCCAGTTCCATCACTCCCGCCTTGTTACGGCTCTTCAACAAACGGGTAAACAGAAGCGTATGGATCTGGCGTTCCAAATGCGGGA
>JAYSRH010000201.1:0-1699 GCA_043721115.1 Fibrobacteria bacterium
CATCGAAATTGGAAAAGTGCGGCCGCCAAGCGCCCCAGGCTATTGGGGCGGAGCTGTCGGGAGGAGTAGTGGAAACATCGACATGGAAGAGCCCGGCTATCACCAGGATAGCTTTATTATAGCGGGTCATCCTCACCCAATCGTGGTTAGCAATTCCATCCACGATCAAGACCTTGATTTTGAATGCGACGGTCGGTAGCATGGTTAGTTTTCCAGGCTCGACTTGGATGCCCGGGAATTGAAGGGTATCCCGGTTAGGGTTTTCACCCCAGGCTAAAACCGTATGCAGTCCTGAAGACACATTCTTGAAAACCACATTGCCGTTAGAATCGGCGGTCAAGACATTCCCACCTTCCGCCAGTTTAGCCTTGAGCGAACCGGTTAGAGGACGTGGTGACCGAAGTTGTAAAGCAATCTGTCCTGGAGCCTTTGCAGCCGCTGGTCCCGGAGCAAGTGTGATTCCAGACACCGTTTTCCCTGACGGCACCTTAATTGAAGTGTCAATGGCGCTGCGGATTGGGTTTACGCCTTCGATGCGGAGTGTGTAGTCACCGGGAGGCAACGAATAAAAGGCAAAATCTCCATTACCGCTCCCTAGATAATACGATTGGTGGGTTCCAAGTAAGACAATTGCAAGCGATCCAAAAACTCCCTGCGGCAACAGGACTTTCCCA
This sequence comes from Fibrobacteria bacterium, assembly GCA_043721115.1. Lineage (GTDB taxonomy): Bacteria > Fibrobacterota > Fibrobacteria > UBA11236 > UBA11236 > Chersky-265. The sequence goes on from JAYSRH010000201.1 coordinate 675, forward strand.
CTGATGCCACCAATGGGTCGCATGGCCAACATGCCCAAATCCACACTCTGGCTGGAATCACGCCGGAAATGAATCCGAACACCTTCCACTTCGTTAAGCAACGCTTCGCAAACAAAATTCCCAGTATCAGTGGCCCCGAGCAAGAAGCTGAATTCACCGGCAGGTCCTGTGAATTCTGTCCATTCCTTTCCCAAAGCGGGGCGGATGAGTTCTGTATCCTGTAGGTTACCCTGAAAATCGGCCTTACGAAGCTGAACTAGGCGCGCGGCTACCGGTTTACCTTCTCTATCCGTTAAGATACCCGCAACCTTTTGGGTGTTGCCTGCATCCGTTCCTGCCAAGGAACCATTACTGCATCCAGCAAGGCCAGAGGCCATGCATAGAGCCAAAATTAGAATCAACGCCGATATTTTTATTCCAGTCCAAACAGCGGATAAGGGGCCGCGCATTGAAACGGGGAAATTCATAACCCCTGCTTTCGGATGCTTTTAGTGGTGGGGAATAGATTCAGATTGAATTGAAAGACCCGGTCGTAGTTGCGATCTTCTTCCGAAATCTTAAGCACCTTGTCCCGAAATTGTTGCGCCGCCTGCTTCACCCGCTGCAAACCTTCGACTGATAAAGGAAGTGTGGTAACGGAAATGGATCTTTCCTCAGCTGGAATTTTGTCCAAGGCCTCGATGGCTTTTTTCAAGGCGGTTTGCTGGTACTTGAACACATCCACGGATTGGATTTCATCACCGGTTTTTAGCGTCGCCCGCGTTTGTTCATACGTGCCGGCAGGAGTCTTGCGAATGAGCGCCAGCTCTTCCAGTATTTGCAGGGCTTTTCGGATATCCTCCGCTTTCACCGTGCCGTCGAACAAAGCCGCCACCTCTTTATGATTTTCGCCAACAGGGAAGATCGCCAACAAGTCGAATACCATCGGGTAAAGCCATTTGGAGAACAGAGAATATTGACGTGGATCCAATTTCTTGTTCCGTCCCCGAATTTGTATGCGCAAACTATCCAAAGCATCGCCTTTG
>JAYSRH010000202.1:0-4206 GCA_043721115.1 Fibrobacteria bacterium
GTGCCGTTGGACGTGTCCGTCATGACGATTTCACCCGATGAATTCATGGTTACGCTTACAGTGTTACCAAAGGCAGCCTTAATGCTTTTCCCTGTTGCGTCGCCCCCGTCCAGCAAGCTTTGCAAGGTGGTGGCCCCGGGTGCGCCAAGGGTGTAAATCATTTCGGCAATAGGGGCTCCAGTCGCATCGGTGCCGTTGATCTTGATTGTGTCGCCGGTAGACAGTCCGTGTCCGGTTCCGAGGCCGTTGAAGAGACTGGAAAAAGTAGTGACGGCAGTGGCTGGCCCACCGGTCGCGAGCTTAAGATCGAAAGTAGTTCGCACAGATTCCTTACCCGCTATGCCAGGGGCGAGAAGTTCGGCCCTATTCACCAAGTCCAGGCCATCGGAGAAAATGCTTTTGGCTTCATCTGCCGCTACGGGTTCTAAGTTAAATGCCTTGGAACCTTCATCCACTGCGGATAGCATCAAGCGATAATCATCCGTTCCCATTTGGACCACAGAGGCGGTGGCGCCGGTTCCTTTGGCCCGATTTATTTTACTGGCGATGTCCCTTAAGGTTTCGCTACCGTCCAGGGATATGGTTACCGAAGTGGTGAGTGGATCGGCCAGCAATGCGGCCGCAGACACGGAAACGGTAAAGCTGCCGGTTAAGGATAGGGAATTGGTGGCTTGGCTCGCTGTGTAGGATTTGGAGGCCACCTTGAGCGAACTGGCTAAGGAATCCACGCGGACGTCGAAGTTTCCCGGAGTGGCATTGTCCCCACCACTTATAGTGGCGATTGTATCATCGGAACTGGTGTCCTTGAATACATTTAAAGCCGTGAGCTTGTTCATATCCACGGACTTAGTATTCAAATCGGCCAGCTTGGTTTTAAGCTCGTTGAAAGTCGAGAGCTTTAATTCATAGTCGGACTTCTTGGTCTCTTCGCGAACAACGCGCTGATTTTCGATTTGGATGAGGCTGGTAATGATGCCTTGGGTATCTAACCCTGAAGCCAATCCGCCTACCGATAAATCTGCCATGGATCTCCAATAATTAAACCGTGTCCATAGAGGTTATCGACAGAAGGGGGGAAGGGCTTTAGCCTCAATCAACCCATATTATGAGTGGGTTAAATTGGCATAAGTCATAATAAATGACATATTTACACAACTAAAAGTCTGTTTTTACAGCTTATTTAGAGCTTTTGAGGTAAAATTGGTGTATAATTCTTTAAAAAATAGGTGCTTTGCCATATAAAGTGACGTATAATAAGGATCTGTCATAGGAGTTGACCTTTCCGAAAATCGCTAGAAAAAACCTTTACAAATTATTTAAAAAATAGCATAGCGATACTGGAACGGCTCTTGCTTATATTAACATTGGACACGATTGCTTTGATTATGGACACTTTAACCAAAGAGGCCTAATAGATGACCTTCGACACCACCGACGAAACCCTCAAGCGTTATCTCGAGGATATCCGCAAAACCAGCCCCATCGACCGCAAAGACGAACATCTCTTGTTCAAACTGTGTCGTAAGGGGAACCGCGCCGCCCGTGAAAAACTGGTGAGCGCCAATATGCGGTTCGTTTTGAAAGTCGCATTGCAGTACCGCGGTTGCCCAATCCCATTGCCGGATCTGGTCAGCGAAGGTGCCATGGGACTGATTCGTGCCATCGAAAGTTTTGACCATAGCCGTGGACTCAAATTCATTTCCTACGCCGTATGGTGGATCAAGGCCTATATCACCCGCGCCATCAATGAGCAGGGTTCATTAATCCGTTTGCCTGCCAATCAGCATTTGCGCGTTCGCAAAGCGCTTAAGGAGAAATCCAAAGGTAAGGAACTCGGGGACGATATCCGTGAGCTCATCCAGCTTGGTGAAGCCGGCATTTCCTTCGACGCGCCGCTTAAAACCGATACCAAGACCACCTATCAAGAAGTCTTGCCGGACGATAAGGCAGCGAATCCCGAAGCGGAAACTGAAATCCAGGCAGTGGAACACCTTGCCAAGGATTTGCTTTCGGAATTGCCGGAACGGGAAGCCCAAGTCATCAAGGGATTGTTTGGCATCAATCATGAAGCACCGCAAACCTTGCGTGAAGTCGGCGAAACCTTGAACATCTCGCATGAGCGGGTGCGGCAGTTGCGCGACCAGGCGTTGCGCCGGATTCGCAAGAACAAGAATAAGGAAGTCTTGCGCGAAAAATACGACGGCTATCTACAGGCATTGGCCAGCTAGTCGCCAACAACCACTTAAGTCAATACAGTCACTCATAAAAGCCCCGGGGAACCGGGGCTTTTTCGTTTCGAGGTTTATAAATGGATGCCGAACACTTATAAACTGACTCCGAACAAGGTTCCGTATTTTTCCTTGAGGTAGGCCAGGAATGGGGCCACGGATGTTTCCGCACCCGTTACTTTTTGCATGAGTGCGTCTCCGGATAACATTCGTCCCGGCACATGCACTTTTTCACCCAGCCAATGTTTGAGTCCGGATAATTTTCCGACGCAGATATCGGCCTTAAGGCCCGGTACATCGCGAACAGCGGCATCAAAAAGTTGGGCCGACCTTAGGTTTCCCAAGGTATAGGTGGGAAAATAACCTAAGAGTCCGCAGCTCCAATGCACATCTTGAAGGTAGCCTTCCGATGGGGTAGCGGGTGTGATACCTAAGTTGACCTTCATGCCCTGGTTCCACGCCGACTCAAGTCCAGCTGCTTCCAAATCACCCTTAAAAAGGGCTGTTTCCAATTCGAACCGCAGAATGATATGCAGATTATAGGTGACTTCATCCGCCTCAACTCTAATCAAGGAGGGTTGGACACGATTGATGGCGCGCAAAAATCCATCCAAGGTCACTTCTAAAAGCTGGTCGGAAAAGGTCTCCTGCAGCAATGGGTAATAGCAGGACCAAAAGTCACGCGAGCGGCCCACTTGGTTTTCCCAAAGCCGCGACTGGGATTCGTGCATGCCCAGCGAGACGGCCTCGGCCATGGGTGTGCCGAAAAATTGCGGCAAAAATCCCTGCTCATAGAGACCATGCCCGCCTTCATGCAACGTGCTGAAAAGCGCCGACATCAAATCGCCGTCGCTGTAGCGTGTGGTGAGGCGCACGTCGCGTGGGTCCAAGCCTTCAGTGAAGGGGTGAGCACTCTCGTCCAGGCGGCCCGCCTCCAAATCAAACCCCATGTCGGCCAGAATTTTCCGGTTGAACAGTTTTTGGGACTCGATGGGAAAAACTTTTCCTTCAAGAGCCGGATTAGGGGCGGCTTGCACTTCAATCAACTTGCCAAGCAGTGGAACCAGTTCGGTTTTGAGACTTTTAAACAAGGTTTTAAGATAGACGGTGCGCAAGCCGGGCTCATAATTATCCAGCATCGCATCATACGGCGTGTCCTCATAACCCAGGCATTCCGCTTCTTGCCTACGCAGTTTGATGATTTTTTCCAGCCAGGGATTGAAAGCCTGCGTATCGTTTTTGGGACGCGCCTCCGCCCAAACCCTTTGCGCCAACGAGGCCGTTTCCGCAATTTCTCCTGCCAAGGTTTCCGGGACCTTGACAGCTTTATCTCTATCCCGCCTAAGCTCACGTACGATTACCCGCTCCTCCGGCGACAGGGAGGTAAGCGCCGCGCAGTCGTTCAGCAAGCCCTCAAGTCGCGGGTCGCAAAACTTTTGGTGGATGACCTTGGAAAGGGCCGCCATAGCCCGCGCGCGACCGGTTCCCCCTTTGGCAGGCATCATGGTTTCCTGGTCCCAGGACATCAGCCCTAATGCGGATCGCAAGGAATACACATCGCGACTGTACTCGAGCAAGGACTGAATAGGAGAGGCCATGATGTATCCTGTTAGGGTTCTCCCAAAGATAGATTTCCCCAGTCCCGCCCATCGTTTTTCTGATTCCAAGGCCTTTGCTATCTTTTGCACCTGACAATTCTGACTGCATAATCAGACTTTATAATCCTTACCTGGATGGCTTTTGTGGACGGCTTTAAACTGGCATTAATACAGACCAAAGGCAATTGCCTGGATCCGGAGCGTTGGGCGAAATTGCAAGAACGCATTCTCATGGCTTCCGTACAAGGCGCCCAGGTGGTGGTTCTTCCCGAACTCTTCCTGCACGACTATTTCTGCATTGAAGAAGACGCACGGCATTTTGACCTGGCCCATGCAACTAATAGTGCCCCGATGCTCACTCTGCGTGATTTGGCCAAGGA
>JAYSRH010000203.1:0-4204 GCA_043721115.1 Fibrobacteria bacterium
GAATCGTTAAATTGGCTCGACGATATCCGGCGGGCAGCCCGAAATGAGCCGCTGGCGTATTTGGAAAAACGTCCTTTTTTTGAGATTCTAAGTATTCTGGCATTGCGTGTGGAACGGCGGTTGCATCCCGGTTTAGATGAACGCCCCCCAGGACTGCTCAATAAACTTATCCTCCAAGCCTACCCGGTGCGCAAAGCTTTTTTAAAAACGGAATTGGGAGAAGCGCATGTCTTTGGAGACCTTGCCGAAATGGGCTTGCGAGAAGCCCCGAATGTGCCTGTCTTTTATTTTCTCCGACAGGACCATGTCTGGAAGTTTCATTTGGTTCGCTCTTTACCACTGATATTGCAAGGGGCGGAATCGCTTGGGCGTCAACGTAAGCCAACCAAACTGTTACAAGCCGTGTTTATCCTGGAACAATTTGGAGGGCAGACTGTCCTTCCGGAGGATTTGCGAAAGTGAGAATGGATAGTTCCTTAGCGGGCTTGATTCCCATACTTATGAGGGGGTATACTTTGGGCGGAACAGCTATATTTTAGCCATGAATGAACAAAACCTAAAATCAGAACAAGCGCAAGTAAACGCAGAAGCACCAATTCGTGGATCCTTTATCGATTTTGAAAAGGAAGACAGGGTCGATACCATTGGTTGGTATTTGGTGGTTTTCGGATTCATTACGCTTGGGTTGGCAGCTTTGTGTTTTTACTTGCGACGCATCAGTTATCGCGACTTTTCCCTTAATGGAAATGTCCTTGGCAATTATCTGCTGATGGTGGGAATTTGCCTTTATATCGGTGGACGCGGCATAAAATATTATAAACGCTATAAGCGTAAAGCCATGGAATGAGTGGATATGATATATACTGAGGATCTCCGTAAAACCTACCGAATTGGTTTTTGGCGCAAGTCCGTCGCAGCGCTACAGGGCATTTCCCTTAAAGTTGAGGCGGGAGAACTTTACGGATTTATCGGACCCAACGGTTCTGGTAAATCGACCACCATAAAAATTTTGCTTGGATTGCTGAGCGCAGACTCGGGCAAGGCCATGTTGATGGGTAAGTCAGCCGGAACACCGAGTAGCCGTAACTTGGTGGGATTTCTACCCGAACACCCTTATTTCTATGACTACTTATCCGGTCGAGAGTTTCTGGATTTTTACGGTCGTCTTTCCGGCTTGCGATGGAAAGATTTGAGAAAGCGGGTAGGGGAAGTGAGCGATTTAGTCAGCATGCGGCCCGATGTGCTGAATCGTAAATTACGTACCTATAGCAAAGGCATGCTACAGCGGATTGGACTAGCCCAAGCTTTGCTTTCCAAACCCCGCTTGGTCATACTGGACGAACCCATGTCCGGTCTCGATCCCATGGGCAGGCGCGATGTGCGCGCTATTCTGAAAGGATTGCACGCCGATGGCGTCACGGTTTTTTATTCGACACATGTTTTGAGCGACGTGGAAGCAACCTGCACGCGGCTCGCCATGATTGTGGGTGGACAGATCCGACGCGAAGGGACGGTAACGGAGGTTTTGTCTGGGGAACAAGAAAGTTTTCAGGTGACACTTGTTGATTCCGTAGCGCCCGAACGTTGGCCTGCCGGCGTCGGTTCGCCCCAGGATGCACACACACTGATCTGTCCAAACCCTGAAGCCAAACGCGCCGCGTTGGAATGGGCAGCCACGCAAAGATTGGTTGTGGATACGGTTACCCGCTCCCGTCATTCATTGGAAGATGTTTTGGCTGAGGAGGTCGCGAAAATAGTATGAGTCATATTTTAATCATCGCCTACAATGCATTTCGCGAAACCATTCGCGATAAGATTCTTTACAACTTGGTCTTTTTCACTTTAATGCTGATAGCCTTTTCCTATTTGTTAGGGGAGTGGTCTGTATTTGCGCGGGAAAACGTGATTAAGGATTTTGCCTTGGCGGTAATGTCCCTAAGCGGTTTAATGATGTCTATTTTTGTCGGTATCGGTTTGATTCAAAAGGAAATTCAAAGAAAAACCATATTAACCTTGTTGGCCAAACCCATTCACAGATGGAAATTCATTGTAGGAAAATATGTGGGATTGCTTTTGGTTTTGGCGGTAAACCTGGCCATCATGACCTTGGTCTTTTTTCTTTTGCTACGTGTAATCGGATGCAAGCCCAATCCCTCCTTGCTTCTGGCTATTTACCTGGTTTATCTGGAAATGGCTGTTATTTTGGCGGTGGCACTACTTTTTTCCGCGTTCTCGACGCCCACCCTCAGCGCGTTATTCACCTTGGGCGTTTACTTGGCCGGTCACCTGGCCGGAGACATTCTCAATCATTTGAACTTTATCCAAAAATACGGTGCCCGGTTACCGGGTACGCCAGTCATTTCCCCATTGATGGAAAAATTTATTCGCGGGGTTTACTACATCATTCCAAATCTTGAAAATTTCAATATACGAGGCCGCGTCGTCTATAACCTGCCTTTGGGTGAACATTATGTTTTGTACACCACTTTCTATGGCTTGGCTTTCATCGGCATGTACTTGTTGATCGCTAGTCTCTGGTTTAGTAAGCGCGATTTCATTTAGTACTGCTTACAAAATAAGAGCAGGGAGTGGCATTATTCTGCTGCCCAATTCCAATTTTGATTGGATATTGATAGAATCCCTATGAGCATTTGGCCATTCCTTATCACAACAACCCAGGTTTCACGTCCTAGAAGGATATTAATAATACTTAGTCTGATTCCAAGCTGCATTGCCGCTTTTGTCATTCTGGATACTTCAGCCAAAAATCCAACAATTGGAATTGCAGACTCCTTGTCAAAAACCAAGGCACAATGGGTGTCGCCAAGTATTCCAAAGCTATCACCGGTTGAACTCAGTATCCCGGATTTTTCTAGCTCGGATTCTCTTTTAAACAAAACTTCCGCAAACCTTTTGCCGCATTACGGGACCGTGCTTTTTTTAAGCTCTGATACTAAAATGGTTTACGCCTATATAGGTGTATTAAAAGCATTGGAAGAATATGGACTCGATGTAGATCTGGTTTTAACTGAATCCAAAGCGGCTTTGGTCGGAGCTGCCTGGGCGCTGGGATATCGAACAGAATTGATTGAAAAACTGTTGGTTGCGAAGCCTATTGAAGACTATCTGATACCTTTTTCGAAAAAGCTAAACGAGAATGCCAACAATTATATTCCGGACGGCGTAGCGCCACGGCAATGGTCGATTCCACTAAGCCTGCCCAGTTTACAGACATCCGGTATCCAATGGGCGGAGAAAGGAGTGCAGCAACCAGGCGAATATCTGCAACTTTCCTGGATAATTGCCAAACTTACTCATGATGCCCCGACTGGTCCAGTGGAGGATTTACAGGCGACACCGAGACCTTTGGCAGTGCAAGTTTCCAATTTAAAGGAGGATTGTGTACAGGTCGTTACCAATGGAAATCTGCAGAATTTGCTCAAGGGCGCGGCACTACCTGAAATAGTACTTCAGAAACGCAAACAGTTTTGGCCATTCGCTTCAGGATCCATTCGTTCAGGGCATCGCATTCTGGCCGATAAACTACCATTCACTTTTGACAAGCTCATCCTAATCCATGCAGGTGCAAATCTTATTCCTCCAGTATTAGATGGGCATCCCCTTTCATGGGAAGATTCAGTTAGGGCGAAGAGATCTGATGCAGCGGATGATTTTCGAACCCAAAGACCATGGAATGGAAAAGTGATCCAAATTGAAATGGAACCCAGTAAGGACTTTACAGCAAATGAATTAGATGCTCGCAAATGGGTTGATTTAGGCTACCTGTCTACCCTACGCAACATGGATGTACTCCTTTCATCCCTCTCGAAAAAGTCGGTAAGTGTCCCAGCTCCAGGGGCTACGATGCCACCAGTATTTCATGCCAACCTTGCCCTCAACCGTGTTTCCGTCAATCCATTGGCTTCTGGTGGCCGCCAATTGCTTCTCGATCTTATTCGCACTTCTGACAACGGCGAGAACGATAGTCTTGGAGATAGTCCAATCACGGAAATCTTGAAGTCAGGATTTTACACAGACCTGGATTTAGAGTGGACCCGGGCAGTGGGGGAAGAAATGGCAAGTTTGGTGTTTGATGCCAAGGACAAATCCCAGTTTCGGTTTCAAGCAGGATGGAATGCCGCCTTGACCCAGGCGGATATTGCCGATCGCAGTCCCGAGCTATACGGTGGACTCACGTGGAATG
>JAYSRH010000204.1:0-11336 GCA_043721115.1 Fibrobacteria bacterium
GTCGGTGGTCATTGCTCCCATGCTCAAACTCTTCTGGGGTCTCTGAACATGCAATACGAAAACCGACTCTATCAAATCCTGTATCCCAATCAAGCTTTAGTCGCCTCGCAGTTGGCTCCGGAGGCGTTTGCCCGGCATTATCTTATTGGGTCGATCCGGCATTATTCGGGCAAGCTGGTATTCGCCGATATCGACATTAAATTCCGTCATCCCTACTTCAACATCGATGCAGGTTTGGCCGATCTTGTGCCACATGCCGACGGACGGCCCAAGCATACCAAATTCATTTGCTCCTACCGCGTGATGGAGCATATGGATTTCGATTGCATCAATCATCTTTACCTTTCGACTTCGGAAGCGCACATCTTGGAGCTCAAGCCCCAGGAATACGATAAGGTCCATCAAGTCGGCTTCTTGCGCACCTTTGCCGAAATCGCGCCCCTATCCATGCTCGTCATCAGCCCCTATGATATGGTCGAGTTTGGTAAATTCATCACCACGCCAGGAAACGCCAAAGGCTGTCCCAAATTGTTCTACACCCAAATCGATTTGAATGTGGACGAGTTCATTGCCAACTTCGAGCGGAATCCTTTTATGCAGGCGCCGTTTCCGTTTCTGCATCCTTCCAAACTGCGCGATGCCATTTTGCAGATGAAAATCAAACCCGAAAAAACCACTAAGGGTATTTCCTTATTCTGTCCGCTGGATCAAATTTCCTTCAAGATGATCCGTCACGGATTCATGTTCACGAGTCAGGACAAGTACCGGTTTTTTCCCATGCCGACGACGAAGGATATTGAAAGTACGGATTTCCGTTTCTGGCAGGACATGTAGCGTGGGTCGGGGTGCCCGGGGTGAACCCTGGGGCCTCTGGCGTCTACGGTGCCGGCTTGGGGTTCGCTGGGTTGGCTGGGCATTCCCGCGGTGGGATTCAATGAGTCGATATTCAGGCCGCTAGGGTCAGGTGGATTGGGTTTGCCCCAGGGGCGGCCTTGCTTTCCGCGGGAATGTCCGCGCCGGCACCTGCGACGATTCGGCCCCAGGGTTCACCCCGGGCACCCCACCTCTGCGGCAGGTGAGGTTCACAAAGTAAAGAATGGGGATGGGACGGCGGAGTGGCCGCGGAGTGTGGATGGAAATGCGGAGTGGTGGCGGAGATGCAGGGATGGGGATTCTGACGCCACGGGCCGGTTGGGAACCGTGCGTGGGGGATGGGAATGCGGAGTGGGGGATGGGGATGGGAGAGGGGGCGGAGATGCAGATTCCAGCTTTTAATAAAATCCTTGGCTCAAAAAATGTTTGCGGGTTAAGTTGAACAAATGTATTACCTGAATTTCCTATGCCTTTTGGCTAGCCTCCTTATTTCTGCCTGCTGGACCACAGATTTATGCAATGGCAAGACATTGCATGGAGGTATGAATTTGGAAAGAAAGGTTGGAAGTAAGTCCACTTTTCTACTCCACAAGCTCCAGGCTGAGGATTGTCGGACGTATCCGGTCGTTGACAACAGTATCAAGGTCGCGTTTGGAGGTCACTTCCTCCACGCGGGTCGGGAAGTTGAGATATCTAAAACGGATATCGTTCCTCGCCCAGAATTGGATAGGGAATTTTCGTTTCCTGATTCTCTGCAGCCGGTTGATAAGCCATGCTATTTGATAGTGAATGGAAAAGATGAAACTGGTCGAAATTTTCAAGACAGCATGGAAATTTTTCTCGTGCATCCAGAGTTGTCGATGGTCATACCCAATTATCCTCCTTTCACTATTTCAGTCTTGGCGAACAAGGATATCCTGCAACCGGTATACCGTTTTATTCCGGGTTCGTTCCGGTTGGAATTGACTGGATCCGTGAAAATGGGAGGAAGGGATACGGTTGTTGAGAATTGGCCTACTGATTTTCCCGCCGAGCCCACTCGATCCACGAACTATTATGGAGAATCGTTTTCGGTGCGACACATGCTTCCTGATTCGGTGGCATTGAGCGTGGGGCGCCTGGATTTTCGTCTAGAGGCTTTAGATGAAACAGGAATGAAAATCGAATCTCGTTTCAGTCTTCACTAGAAATGGCTTTTGGGGCAAAGAGTTGGTTTGGAAGGAATCTGTTTTTTTAAAATGATAAAGCTCTAGGCTTATTCTTGCCTTCCCGTTGTGCTTAGAGTTAGAACGGGAGATGCATGGTAACCTTAATGGGAATGAAATCCAATATTCTATGGCTGTTCCTGGCCTTAATGAAGCATCCCAGTCTTTTGCTAAAGATTTTGCGAGTCAATAAAAATATCATTGCGTGGTATTTTTTGCCTCAATTTATTCCTGGCAGAGTAAAAAGAGTCGTTCATTTAGATATGGAGTTGGACAAAATCGTTCCATTCGACAAGTCGTATTTTAGCTGTTACTTGGAGTTTACGCCCTTGTGGATGGGAACTTTAGGATGGCTTTATAGAAATAGTGGCAAGCTGGCATTATCCGAAATGTTGTTGTATCTCGAAGGCCTTGAATCACTTTTTGGAAGTGCACGGAAGGTCTTTGACGCTTGTGGATCTACTATAAGGCGGCCCGGACCAGCGTGGAATGTGCACAGTTTATTAGTCCATTTATGCGATCGAAATTTATTTTGTCTTCCTTCATTACATGTAATGATCGTATGTTTTAATTTTGGAAGAATGACCGGAATTATTTCCCGGATTTTTCCAGTGGAAACGCAACACGGCGAATTTTTGAAAATGCTGGAAAACAAAGCGCTGCGTATCGTAGAGGCGATTATCAAAGTTAAGCAACACAGCCTAATCGATATCTCAGCGGCACTCTTTCTTTCCACCGCGACAGGAACAGGGCTAGGTAGGGAAAATGATCTCAAATTTTTACAAAGCCTGTTTCTCGAACTCCAAGAAGATGGGCCTCGCCTTCGGGCTTTTCTTACGTCAGGCTATAATAGATTTTCGGATGCATGGAATGAATCCGGTGATCCGATAATTATTCTATTAGATTTTTTATATGGCTATCCGCAGGAAATCCAATTATTACTGGCAGCGATTCAAAATCCTCAGCCAAATGGCGCAGGCTGTTGGACAACGGCTATCTCTGAGATAGTGGTACCGTGAAGGGCTGCTAAAAGGCGGCTGGGCATGCTTTCTGCTTCGGCCTGCAAAGCCCGCTTCCTGCGGTTCTTTAGATTGGTCATCAAATAAAAAGCGAAATTAAAAGGGTTTCTAAAATGTGTTTTGAAATCGAACATCCGACTTATTATAGAACGCCAGGCATAAAATTTTCGGCGAGTTCGGTAACGGCTCTGGGCTAATTGGTCCGGTGTGAAGTTCTTGGGTTGAAATGCGATGGACCCAAAAAAATCTTCTTGTTCAAGCCACCACTTTTTGTACAATAGGCGACCTTCCCTTTTCAACCTTTGATAAAGTGCGGTCCCAGGATACGGCATTAAGTGATTGAAACCTGCCACAAACATTTTTTTTTCGATGGCAAACGCAAGTGTTTCCGCGAAGGACTCGGGAGTATCCTTATCATAGCCAAAAACAAAAGAGCCATTGACTGCTATACCGTGGTCGCGAAGTTTTTTCAGTGCCTCATCGTATTGCTTTGTGCGCGCACCTTTTCGAATTTGAGCGAGATTGTCGTCGTTCAGTGACTCAAGGCCGATAAGAAAGCCTACACATCCACTGGCCTTTAGCAAGGAGAGAAGTTCCGGATCCCTAGCTACGTCAAGTGTCGCTTGGCTAGCCCAACGGATTTTCAAGGGAATAACCGCCTTGAGCAATTCCTTTGTCGCTCGGAAATTATTGACAAAATTATCGTCCACAAAAAGGACATTTTTACCGGGAAGTCTACGTATCTCTTCAACGACATCTTCAATTGGGCGTGTCCTGTGGGATCCATTATAGAAACTGTTAATAGAACAGAAATCGCAACTGTACTTACAGCCCCGACCGAATTCTACTGGGTGAACGGGTAGGTAACCTTTACCCAGAAATATATCTCGACGTGGGCGTATGCCCGATAGGTTTGCGGGAAATTGGGATTTGTAGATACCTTTAATGGTACCTGCAACGGCATCGGCGCAAATCTGTGACACCAGATTTTCGGATTCTCCACAAACAATGGCATCTGCATGCTCCAAGGCTTCATCGGGAACCAAGGTAGGGTGATATCCGCCTAAAACCACAGGAACGCCCCGATTGCGGAATTCGGCAGCAATGGCATAGGCACGTTTTGCGGTATAGGTCTCAACCGTAATTCCTACCCAATTTGCTTGGCGGTCAAAGGGGATGGCTTCGAGTCCATCATCATAGAATTCAGGTTCCCAATTATTTGGCAATAAACCAGCAATTACAGCCATGGAAAGCGGTTCGAGTCGAAACGTGTTGATATAGAATTGTTGGCGATTGCCGCTAAGTCCAGGTTTAATAAGGAGAACGCGATAGGTCATGGCTCCTTCCAAATTAACTTTAATTAATAGCTTTTCCTTAAATATGCCCGCAAGAATCTTTTTGTTCATCTACAACTATGTGTTCCCGCCAGTGGGATTTCCTTTGTTTTGTGTGCTGTGGTACCGGGTCGGGGGATGGCCGCTTGCAGTATTAATAATGGGCGTTCCGCTTGTTTTTGGGTATGTCTTACCCGGTATTGGTACCAATGTATTGAAGAAGTGGCGCTTCAATGGCCATTGGTTAGTTGGAGATTATTTTATCCATCACGGATTTATTTACAGTTCCACCATGGGGATGGCATTGTATTTGTCTGCATACCCTGTGTGGAATCCTAACTGGTCCGTCTTAGTTGTGGCCCTTCGAAGCGCATCTGTTGTGGGCTTTGTCGCATGGTGGCATGATCTTTTGGCGGTTCGAAACGGGATGGTAGAAATTTATAATCCACCCTGGAAACGCGGGGAGGGGCCTGAGGCAATCGTGTCGTATTATGCGCCCATTTGTTTTTCTATTCTAGGGGCTGCGTATGGAATACTTGGAACAGCAGGTCGATATTTTCTCGCGATCGATGGAGATCATTTGTACTGGCTATTTCCCACGGGTCTTATCGGATTGTCTGCAGCAACCTGCATTCCTTATTTGATTTTGGATCGCGAATGAGCTCTCGACACATTTTTTTCCACGGACCAATTTAAGCAACCTGTTTTTATCTAAATACAATAGCCAAAGTTTCCCTTTAGAAAGAAATATGGAAGACTTGCTCAGCCAGGAAGAACTTGAATGTGTCCGACATTTGGAGTCAAAACGGCATTTTCAATTATGCTTTTTTCCGTTGCTGTGGATTGGAGGCGCGACATTGAGCCTTAACTCAGCCAATCAGTACAAGGGCATTGGATCTAGCTGTTTTTGGATTCTGGGCATTGTGGCATCGGGCATCGCCTTGAATGCGTCTTTCTTGGTCATGCATGAGGGCACGCATTTCCTTTTGTCCAGCAATCGTATGCTGAATCGCTGGTTTGGTTTTCTAACGGGCCTGCCAATCTTCCTTTCATTTACAGCCTACCAAGTATTGCATATTCGTCACCATGACTACCTGGGGGATCCACGTGATCCCGATGATTACGATAATTACACAGGCCATCCTGCTAAAGTTTGGATGCTTCATTGGTTACGGTTATTGTTTGCGGGTTACCTCTACTTGATTTTTGTGCCCATACTCGCTTGGAAACATGGAAATAAAACCCATCGTCAAATCATGGGTATCGAATATTTGTTACTGACCGCTTTTTACACGTTCCTATTTACGGCTTTCCCATTTCGGACTCTCGCCCATGTCTGGCTTCTACCCACTTTTATTGCAAATATTTTAGTGAATTCTCGTGGTCTTACCCAGCACAGTTTAGCCTTAGCTACCGATCCATTTCTCGCAAGTCGATCCATTCGTACCCGACCTTGGGTAGCGTTTCTCTATTTGAACGAAAACTATCACTTGGAGCATCACCTCTTTCCGTCCGTACCGTTCTATAATCTTCCTCTCCTCCAGACTATTCTTGCACCTCGTTTGCCTCGGGCATTGGTCGTCCCCTCGTATACTTGGTTCGTTTGGCAGTTTATGAAGACCTCATTACACCCTCGAAAAGGACCCATTGGTCACATAGTTGAAAAGAAAAAGGCGAGCGATTGATTCTTGCTAAGCGAAAAAACATTTGGGAATCGTCTCTATTTTGGCATCCCGCCGAATGGAAGGGTACCTATCGCCCTCCCAGCCTCAAGGATCCGCGCTGGGCGGCCTTCAGTCTGCTGGCCTGCTATTTGATCTTAGGGGTTACGGTTTTGGGTTTTGCCCGTAAACCGATGCAAATTACGGCAACGGTGGGGTTCGGCATGTTTTTAGATATCCTATTTTCAGGACTTCTGAAAGGGAACCGGACGTTTCCGCTTTCTTCGGCCATTTCCTGCCTATCACTAGCCATCTTGCTCAACTTTTCTTTGGGCTACCATTTCCTTTGGCTGCCTGTATTCATTACCGTTGCATCCAAATACCTGCTCACCTTCAATGGAAAGCATATTTTTAATCCGTCCATGTTCGGAATTGTCGCGTGCCTTCTCATAGGCAATGGATGGATTTCACTGTCACCGGCTTATCAGTGGACCGGAACAGCTGCTACGGCCTGGGCCATGTCCGTTTTCATAGTAACTGCAGCTGTTCTATTATTTGCCTTACGCATCCAAAGACATTGGCTGATAGTTTCATTCTTAGGTTTCTATTTGCTTCAAATTGCCCTGCGTGGGTATCTCATGCGTTACCACATTCCCGTTTCTACTCTAATAGTGGGAACCTTGACTTCCGCACCTTTTTTCCTGTTTGTTTTCTTCATGATCACGGATCCGGCAACCAGTCCCGCGGCGCCGAGAAAACAAGTGGTTATCGCATTTTTCCTAGTGGTTTTGGATCTTTTCTATCATACTCGGGTAAGTCTTTTCACCTTTTTTTATTCGGGCGCGACTCTTGCCGCTATTCGCTTATTGTGGAATCATGGTTACGTTCTGATAAAATCACCCGGTCAGATGTTATCGGCATTATCGGGTTTGGGAATACGAATCCTCGTGATTGGGGTGGTGGCAATACCGGTTACTGCGGCGTATTGGATGGGAACGGGTTTGCACGGCGTTCACGTGCCACCAGGGCTTTCCTTTCTCAAGGTACCGATTGAGGCTTCAGGGATTGGATGGGAAAAAAGTGACATTCTGGATCGAGTAGATGTTCGCGCACAGAACGTCGGAAAATGGATGTTGTCCGTGGGTGATGCAGTGGCCATCGCGGATGTAGATGGTGATGGAAGGCAAGATGTATTTCTCACGCAATCCTTAAAGTCTCTGGAGTGGCGGGGCAAACTTTTCTTGAACAAAGGAAATTTTACTTTCCAGAAAATTAAGATCCCGGAGCTGGAACAGTATCTTGATGACCCCGAACGATTTGGCCTTCCTTCGGCCGCGTTATTCTTTGACTATGACAACGACGGTGACGAAGACCTATTGGTGGGTTTTAGTTATGGATTAAGCCACCTCTATCGAAATGACGGGAATAGTGATGTGAAGGATACCCTCGGCATAAAAGAAGAACAAAATTTCTTGATGTTCAGCGAAGTTCATATCCCATTTCTTGACTCCAATCGCACTGTTTGTTTGGCCTTAAATGCATTGGATTTCAATGGCGATGGCTACCTCGACATCCTGATGGCGGATGTCATTTCCCCGTATCTTGAAGATTACCCCCAACGCACCTTGTTTTCAATATTTAAACTCCCAAAGTCGGAATACCCGGGCGATCGTCGCATGTTCCATTTTATGCATAACTCCTGGCAACGGGCTGAAAATGGTGGGACCAAGCACTTGCTTTTAAACGATGGCAGAGGTGGATTTGTGGAAACAGATCGTAAAGCAATGGGCATGCCGGAAACGCGTTGGAGTCTGTCCATTGGCATTGGTGATTTGAATTCGGATGGCTGGCCTGATGTGTATGTGGCCAACGATTTCGGTCGTGATGATTGTTATTTAAACCGGGGAGGAAATCGATTTGCTCGTCAACAAGGGCGCTTCTATGAAGATTTGGGATTGGATACTTACAAAGGTATGAATGCGACGGTCGGAGACGTGGATGGAGACTTAAAAGAAGACGTATATGTCAGTAATGTGCACCATGCCTTGCAATCCGAAGGAAGTCTGTTGTGGTTAAACAAAACTTCTCCCGGTGACACAGTTCTGCATATGGAAGAGCGTGCAACCCAAATGGGTGCGCTCAATCCGGATCGTTTTGGTTGGGGTGCGTCAATGACGGATCTGGATTTGGACGGACGGCTTGACATAGTCCAGGCTAATGGGATGGTTTCGGACGATTGGGACAAACGGTTTTCAAAATGTATTGACTACTGGTACTTGAATGAAAAATTAGCGCGATCCCCTCCGGCGCTTCATGCCTATTCCGATACCTGGGCAGATATTCGGGGTGCCTGTATCTATGGAAATGAAACTAATCGAGTTTTGTTGAATGTTGACGGTAAAGGCTTTGTGGATATTGCCGAGGCGGTTGGGTTACGCGATACCGCAAATACGAGAGGTGTGGCATCAGTAGATTTAGACAATGATGGGGACGCAGATATAATTATAACCAATCAATTTGGCTCTCCCCTAGTATATGAAAACCTTTTGCCACACGACCGAGATTGGATAGGTCTAGAATTTTCAACGAAGTCTTCCAATTGCAACGCAGATGCCGTGGGGACCAAAGTGTGGATTACTTATGGGCCTCAATCGGTACGACGGACACAGTACCGGGAAGTTCGCTTAGGCAACGGGTT
Organism: Fibrobacteria bacterium; assembly: GCA_043721115.1. GTDB lineage: Bacteria > Fibrobacterota > Fibrobacteria > UBA11236 > UBA11236 > Chersky-265. The sequence continues at coordinate 8,791 of JAYSRH010000204.1, forward strand.
CTCGGCCCAAGGTGACAAACGTATTGTATTTGGATTGGGTCGCCCTGTCCTAGGAGTAAAGCCTGAAGTAACGGTTCAATGGTGTGGTCGCGGTGAAAAAGTCGTGTATAAGGATTTAGTTTTGGGAATGTATTCGAAGTTGACTCCGAAAGTGGGTCGATGATGCTCAAGAATTATTGGTACATAGCCTGTGAAAGCCATGAATTGAAATCCAGACCCATAGCTCGCACCGTGTTAGATAATCGAATAGTATTCTTTCGGGATGCGCAGGGTATAGCCAGAGCGGTACTGGATCGCTGCCCTCATAGGAATATGGATTTGGCAGGGGGTACAGTCACAGAGTATGGGCTGCAATGTCCCTATCATGGTTGGACCTGGGATGGTGAAGGCCGGTGCACTTTTATTCCTGCGGCATGTGCTGCGGACAGGGAGAAAACTCAAGCATATAAGGTGGCTTCATTTCCCGTGGCGGAAAAACAAGGACTGGTTTGGATATTCATTGGTGAAAACTTAATTTCGCCACATTTAAACGCCTCGACCTCCGCGTCAAAAAACTTGAATCATCCTGCTTTTGAGCCAATTAATTTTCCATTTTATGACACCAAAGGTTGGCGTCACTGGTTCATGCAAAGAACATTCGAAGGCAATGTGTTCAATTGCGTTGAGAACTTTTTGGACTGTCCGCATACCGTTTTTGTTCACAAACATTTGTTCAGATTGGCAACCTGGAAAGACGTTCAGTGTCGAGTCACTTCAGGATTGGACTGGGTGGAAGCGGAATTTCTAAATGAAAAACCATTGACTACAGTAATCGGACAAATCCTCTTTCCCCAAAACCTCGCCATGTTCCACACAGATCGATTTATTTTGCCTGGGGTAACGCGTGTAGAGTATAAGTTTTCGAGCGCACGTCATTTCGTGATCATGAGTCAATGCACACCGGTTACTGAAACAACCACTCGGGTTTATACCTACATGGCCTTTCGGTTCGATCCTATTGCGCCATTGATTCGTCTCCTATATGAGCCCTATGCGCATTTTGTTTTGGATCAGGATGTCCGCGTCATCGCTAGACAGGCCAAAAACATTGCCGCACATGGGGTTGCACAATTCGTATTCCATTCTTCGGATGCAATTGCACGTGAAATTAGAGATTTAATGGACGGTAAAAGTTTGGTGAGTCAACCTGAGTATATCAAGCATTTGAGGTTTTGATGACAGGCTTCGAGAAGTCTTCGACATTGGCAATTCAATATTCTTTGGTTACACCATTCGTGCTGAGCAAAAGTGATCGTGCGGGTATGTATGCTCTCATGGTTGCCAATTACGATGGCATGGATCAGGAAAGGTTTGAAAAAGATTTAGAACAAAAAGATTTGGTGATTGTCCTTCGTGATCGGGAAAACGTCATTCAAGGTTTCTCCACTGTTGCTTTTAATCCAAATGGAATTGGGTTAGATGGATATGACGTGATATTCTCCGGGGACACGATAATTGCACCTGAACATTGGGGGTCGCCCGCCCTAAGTCAGGGTTTTCGTTCGGTACTGGGAGGGTTTAAAGCGGCGGTGGGGGACAGATCACTTTATTGGTTCTTGATCTCCAAAGGATATCGAACTTACATGTATCTCCCGCTGTATTTCAAGCGCTATTTTCCCGCAGCCGAAAACGATCGGTATGAGGATCTTTCCAAAATTGCCGGAACGTGTGCAGCAGCTCTTTATCCGGAAGCTTGGGATTCCATTAGCGGCCTGATAAGGTTTCCCATTCCTCATGATCGATTAAAGCCAGAACTTGCAGCGGTTGAACCTAAGAAATCCAATAATCCTCATGTCCGTTTTTTTCTGGAACGAAACCCAGGGTATTTTAATGGGGATGAGCTTGTTTGTTTGGTGCGAATTGAAAAAGAAAATCTACTGCGACCGGATCTCCGCTATTTCGGAGTTGCATTGGAAGGTCCCCACTCCATTTACCAAGACGTCGTCCAAACACGCTCTCTAAAATTGGCATGATCGTGCCGCGTAATTCTGTAGTCGCCGGAGCAAATGCCCTATGGTTGATGTCTCAGTCCCTTGAGTACCGACGCTTTCTGAATGCTTGCGATAATATTCGCGGGGCTCAAGAGGAGAAGCTGTCAGGATATCTCCGTCGCAATGCAGGAACGGCTTTCGGTAAGGCACATGGATTTGCAAAACTCAAGGGGCCGAGAGAGTATGCGAAAAATATTCCCCTGCAAAATTGGGAAATAATCAAACCCTGGGTCGAACGAACCGCTTGCGGAGAAGCCAATATTCTCTCTGCGTCACCGATCACTCGATTGGAACCGACTTCTGGAACTTCCGCCGAGCCAAAGTACATTCCCGCCAATGGCGATCGGCGCACTGAGATCAGTCGCACGTTGGCTGCTTGGATGTGCGCATTGTTTCGTCAGGTTCCAGCCGCGTTTGCGGGAACAGCCTACTGGTCTCTTTCTCCCCCCGGAATGAGTCCGGTTCCTTGGCCGGGCGCACAACTTCCCATAGGTCACGCGCGAGATACTGAATACC
>JAYSRH010000205.1:0-11298 GCA_043721115.1 Fibrobacteria bacterium
CCGTCCACCAACCCACTCATGAAGCCAGCCATCCTCATGGCCAGGATTCCAGCCATTCTGGCACAGAAACCCAGGCCAAAGCCCTTTTACTGGGTGGGAATGGGGCAATGTTCTTCATTATTCCGGATAAATCGTCCGCTTCTGGCCAAAAGTTGCTGGAGGCCTGGGACGCTTGCAGGAAGGAAAAATATGAGAAGGCTGAAAATGCTCTAAAAGAAACAGTTATGGATTATGGGGGATCGGATAATGCAGAAGCCGCAAATCTCGATATGGCTTCCGTTTATCTTCAACTGGGCTTATGGGAAAACGCTTTAAACAGGCTTTCGGATTATTTGAGGAGGGATAGCAAGGATTCCGCCAAGTATGTGGATGCAGCCTATTATTTGTCCGCACTCGCCGAAATAGGCCACAAGAACGGGGAGAAGGCGGAAAAAAATCTCCTGAAAATTAAGGTTGGAAGCCTCTATGCGCCTTCGCAGGAAGAAATTGACTATCGCTTGGCGTTGGCGGGCGAATTGCTAAAGGACAATAAAAAGTGGGCCGCTTATTTGGAAAAGGCCTCCTCAAGCGCCAAGAGTGCACTGCGAAAAGCGGAATTGACCCAAAAACTTGGCTTCGTGCATTCTCAATTCGGGAGTACGGATCGAGCCATCGAATTTTTCCGATCCTCCATTCAGGATTGTCCCGATTCAGCCATGGGCGCGGGAACCGTGTCCGATAAGCCAGGAATACCGAGTGCATTGTGCAGTGAATCGCGGCTTCGATTAGCAGATTTGGCCTTTAAAAAGAAGGATTGGAAAGCGGCTTTAGCAGCATACAAGCAATTTGCGCAGTTTTATCCCGATCACAAAGAATCGGCCTGGGTTCACTACCAAATCGCCAATATTTATAAGGTGACGAACAATTTTGAGTCGGCCTTGAACGAGTACAAGCACGTAATTGATAATTACCCAGATAGTTATTGGGCATCCCAAGCCAAATGGAAAAGAGAAGACACCATTTGGCAAAAGGAATACGAGGAGGTTTTGGATTAACGATCAATTCCCCTTGGATACACTGATAGGCCTGCTGACAAAGCATTTGCAAACATTCCGAGAATTGGACGGTTTGCAGGTTAGTGCATTGCATGCCGTTAAAAACCAAGTGCTCGAGGGATTGCCGGAATTATTGACAAAGCAAAGTGATATTATGTCCGCTATCGCTAAGGAAAAGGCGGAATTGCGACCCTATCTGGACCAATGGGAACGCCTTAAACCAGAAGTTCGGCAAACAATGCGCAATGGTCGTGCTGGTGAAATCCAGTTGGAATTGGAAAAGGTGGCGCATGCGATTCAGGCGCGGCATCAGGAAATGTTTGGCGCTGACGAAGGCGGTTCCAATCAAACAGGGCAAGCTCAGGGTGGGCTCGATGTCAAGGCCCCGGCAGCCCCAGCGCCGGACCTATCCCAGACCATCAATAGCTATCGCGCCTTACTGTGAAAGATGGTCCGGCAGGGCATGGGTGAACTCCTAAATGAATTTCCGGAAGAAACACGGGCCCAACTCAATCAAGTATTCGATTGGTTCAACACCAATGTCGCCAAACTAGAAGCGGCTTATCAAGAATTGGGAGTCAAGTTTGACAAGGTCAGTCAGGAACTGGAAGAAAAGAACCAGAAGCTTGTGGCCACTTTACGTGAACAGGAAAGAGTCGAGAACCAGCTGCGTTCCGTACTGGAAAGCTTGGATTCCAGCGTGGTCATGATCGATACCGAGGAACGCATCACCTTATTCAATCCTTCCGCCGAGCGCATTTATGGACTGGATTCCGGGCATGCCATGGGATTGCCTTATGCCAAAGTTTTTCAGGCCCAGGCGGACTCTCATTACCCCTTAATTGAAACACTCAAGCACAACCATCCCATGCTCGGCCATGAAAAATATTGGAAAGTTGGAACAGCTCTCAAGCCGATTGGATATACCACCAGTGTGGTCAAGGATCATAATGGCCAAATTCTGGGCGCAGTGGAAATTTCCACAGATTTGACGCAGATCAAGCAGCTTCAGAATCAAATGCAACACTCTAAAACGTTGGCGGCGCTAGGGGAAATGGCCGCGACTGTGGCCCATGAAATTCGCAATCCTCTGGCCGGAATAGGCGGCTTTGCCGGATTGTTGGAACGTGATTTGGAAGGCGATGATCCGCGCCGGGCCTTGGTCAAAAAAATAGTTCAGGGTGTTTCCAGTTTGAATAAAATCGTATCCAACCTCCTTGTTTATACACGCCCAATGGAACTGCAAATGCAGCGCGTGGATTTTATCGAATGGATGGAAGATATCCTCCGCTATGCAGAACTGGAAATCGAAAAGGAACACAAGGAGATTGAGATCAAGCGTGAATACGGCTTTACGCGAATAGAAGCCAGAATTGATCCGGAAAAATTTCAGCAAGTTTTTTTAAACCTAATTTTCAACGCCATCCAAGCTATTGAGGGAAAGGGCTGCATTACCCTGCGAATCGATTTGGATACCGATGATTTTCTGCGCGTGGCCATCCGCGACACTGGCAAAGGCATACCTAAGGATATTAGCGATAAAATTTTCAATCCATTTTTTACTACCAAGGAACAAGGGACAGGATTGGGTCTAGCAATAGTCCAGCGTATAGTGACATTGCATGGCGGAACCATTACCGTGACCGGTGAACCCACCCTATATACCCAGTTTGAAATTCGGTTGGATTCGCGAGGGAGTGTACATGGCTGATATTTTGGTGGTGGATGATGAATCTCTGATCCGCGATCTCATCACGACAAGCCTGTTGAGGCTGGGGCATAAGCTGAAGTCCGCCAAGAATGGACCGGAAGCCTTGGAAATCTACGATCAAGGCCGATTTGATTTGGTCATTTCCGATTTTAAAATGCCGAATATGACTGGATTGGAACTGGCGGAAAAGATCCTGACTTCTGACCCCACTGCCAGCATCATTCTTATGACGGCGTATGGGACAATTGAAACTGCCGTGAAGGCCATGAAAATGGGCGTTCTGGACTTTATTGAAAAAGACGTGGAGAAGGGCTTTCGCGTAGAGATGCTGGAACATACCGTTTCCCAAGTTTTGCAACTGAGTAGCCTCAAAGGGGAAAATCGTCGACTGCGGGAAGCCATGTCGGAGCGTTATAAGATTATCGGGGCGAGCATGTCCATGGGGTTATTGAAAACGGTGGAAGAAGTCGCCGGTTCCAATTCCACGGTTATGATTACCGGGGAGTCCGGTACAGGCAAGGAATTGTTAGCCCAGGCGATTCACTCACAAAGTCGTCGCAGTGCTTTGCCCTTCGTCAAAATCAATTGTGCGGCCATTCCAGAAAGTTTGATTGAAAGCGAGCTTTTTGGTCATGAAAAGGGTGCCTACACAGGTGCTATTAAAACGAGAATGGGAAAGTTTGAATTGGCAAACGGTGGAACGCTCTTGTTGGATGAAATAGGAGAGATGCCCATTTACGCTCAATCAAAATTGCTGCGTGTTTTACAAGAAAGAGAAGTCACCAAAATTGGTGGTAGCGACGAAGTGGCCATTGACGTACGCATCGTGTGTACCACCAATCGCAATCTACAGGAGGAAGTCAAGAAAGGGACCTTCCGTGAGGATTTGTACTACCGATTGAACGTCATTCCGCTGGAAGTGCCGCCGTTGCGGGAACGAATGACTGATATTGAATCACTGGCCTTCCATTTTATCGCCAAGTACAACAAGGAAAATGGATTCACTGTAACGGGAATCAAGCCAGAAGCATTGACCCGGGTGAAATCCCATAGTTGGCCTGGAAATATCCGTGAACTGGAAAACGTCATTCAAAGGGCCGTGGTCTTCGCCAAAAATCAGGATATTGGATTGGAGCACCTGCGCTTGGATGGGTCTGGTCAAAAGACCAGCCCGGTGGATTCCGGCCTTACCGCCGGCATGAGTGTGGCGGAAGCGGAGCGGTTGCTCATCATAAAAACGTTGGAGGCTTGCGGTGACAATCGCACCAAAGCTGCGGAAATGTTGAATATCAGCATTCGCACCTTACGAAATAAACTCCATGAATATAAATTGCAGGAATCATAAGAGGCCATAAAATTGAAGGACGATCACTTTTGTTAAAAGGCAGCGCCGAACCGCCTAAGCTTTTGATTGTGACGCACGACCCGGCTTGGGAGGCGCATTATCGAAAAGCGCTCAGCACCTTTCCCTATGCGGAATCGGGAACTCAAGCCGGCGGAAATCTTAATCAAGTCTATTTGGTTGATGCGCGCATGGCGCGGGAATTTCCCGGCCTATTGGCGCCTGGTGCAGATATCCTTTACGTGCTTTCGAGTTCCGTGACATTGTCTCCGGATAGCATCCCTGTGGAAGAAAAGTTGGAATATTTTGAAATGGGATATTCCATGGTCGCCGAAGGCAAAGATTCCATGCCCTCCGTGCGCATTAGACTGCAAGGGTTATTGGCATCCAAATCCAAAATTCTCACCCAGCAAATCGTCAATCATCGCTTGCGGGCCCGGGTCGAAGCCCAGGGCGCCAATCTAAAGCATCAAAATGATTTCTTACACATGGCAGTCCATGACCTGCGTTCACCATTGGCCGCTATGATTTGCTACGCCGAGCTCTTGATCGAAGGAGTATTGGGTAACCTGCAAACGAGCCAGCTGGAACCGATTCGGACCATTCATCGAAACTGCCAATTTTTGATCGACATGGTGACCGATCTTCTTGATTCCGCAAAAATAGGTGCGGGAAAATTACAGCTCAAACTTGATAAGGTGGATTTCAACAAAGAGGTGGAATTGGCCGTCGAGTCCTTGCGGGGCCTTGCCAATGCAAAAAATCTTCAAGTGCAAACCAACCTTGTTGAAGTTCCAGAGATGTATTTGGATATCCAAAAAGTAAGCCGCGTACTCTCCAATATTTTAGGCAACGCCATCAAATTCACCAAGGCCAACGGCAAAATCATCGTCCGATCCTTGCAACAGGAAAACTATTTGGCTCTTTCCATACAGGATACCGGGCCTGGTATTGAACCGGCGGATTTAGAAGGCATCTTTGAAAAGTTCCAAATCGGAGATGGCAGCAACATGGCTGGTAAGGGTCATGGCTTAGGATTGGCAATTAGTAAATCATTTGTAGAACTCCATGGCGGTAGGCTATTTGTCGAGTCAACGCGTCATAAAGGTTCCGTATTCATCGTTCATCTGCCTGTGGAAAAAAGAAAACAGTCTGCGCTGCGCCAGGTTAAACCAAAGTTGGTCATTTTAGATCTGGGGCATGATATTCCCGATCTTAAATCAGCTCTCTCCGAGGTTGAAATCACCAACTTTCACATCAATTATGTTTCAGCACCCTTGAGAGATTGGAACAAGACGGCATTGCCGCGATTTGACTTCCTGCTCATCAACGAAGCATTGGCTTTTGAGGAATTTGGACGGGACTATTACTTGCTGGGACTCAGCGAACTTAAAGCAGATGCCAAATGCGCTTTGCTGATTAATTCAGGCATGAGTGAGGAAGATAAGGAAGTGCGTCGTTTCCTTGGCTTCACCCTGATAGAAAAACCTTGCACCCCAAAGGAATTATTCGATAAACTTCAGGGAATTGTAGGATTGGATAGACGACAAAGAAACCCCTGAGGTCTAGGTGCTTGGAATTCGCAGGAACTCGCTTTCATATAAGACAGCGATTCTATACATAGTCCTCACGGTGCTCATCACTTCAATATTCAATTTCATCATTTGGGAAAATCAAAGCGATTTGATCACTCGGAATCAGCAGTTGATTTCCGAGAATCAAAGCGTAAGATTCAAACATATTTTCGCTCGTGAACGCGACCAGCTTAAGGATAAGCGCAATCCCGAACCCTATAAGCGAGTGGCTGCCGCCGTGGCCAAGGAAGGCGTGACGGAAATGTCCGTCTTCACTGAATCCGGTGAAGTACTTTTTCATTCCGGAACCGCAGCTGTGGCCAAACCGGATGGCGAAGAAAAATTGGTTCTGAACCGTGTCATCGCAAAATCGGAACTTGAAGACAAGGAGTTTTATCACGATATCCACATTCAGGAGCGATTGATTAACCTGTATATTCCCCTGGCCCTCGAAAACGGCGAAGTCGTCATCGCCAAATTCCCGATTCATATTCAAAGTCTTGAATCCGAAAAAAATGTGCTTTTGCGACTTTGTCTCTTGGTTACTGTGATCGTTATTTTTCTGCAATTCATCTTCGCCTTGTTCCTGCGCAATATGGTGATTGTGCCCATCACTAAGTTGGAGAAAATCACCCATGAAGTTTCTAAAGGTGATTTCAACGTGGCCATTGATATCAAGCAAGAGGATGAAATTGGTTTACTAGCAAACGCGTTTAAAGAAATGACCTTGAGCCTTGTGCGCATCCGCGAAGAAGCCAAGGGTGCGAACCCGCTTTCCGGTTTGCCTGGAAATAATGTGATTGTGAAAAAAATTGATGACATGATCAACGCCAAGAAGGAATTTTCTGTCATCTACGGAGATTTGGATAATTTCAAAGCATACAATGATAAATACGGATTTTCTAAAGGCGATGACGCCATTCTCTATACGCGGGACTGTTTTCAGGATGCGGCCAAACGCTTTGGCGACGATTCCACCTTTGTAGGTCATGAAGGTGGGGATGATTTTGTGGTGGTGACCGGTTTCCACAATTGGGAAGAAATTTGCAAGGCGATTGTAACCGGTTTCGACAGCGACGTAAAACAATTTTACAACGATACCGATGCCAAATCTGGTTTCATCGAATCCTTGGATCGCCAAGGCCGGCGCATGCGATTTCCGCTAATGTCCATTTCGCTGGCAGTAGCCAGCAACCACTATCGCCCTATTACCGATCACCGTGCGATTGTTTCTATCGCAGCCGAAATGAAGAAATATGTCAAGAAAGTCGAAGGCAGCAATTACGCCATCGATAAACGGATCAACTGAAGCCGTTCGAGAGTTGGGTGCAGTGAATATGGGGACAGGGGCATGAGCGACAATAAAAGCTCAAGCAACTTTGGCAGTCTTTCGGAATTATGGTTCCATTCCAAGCCGATCATACTGATTGCATGCCTCATTTTATTCAGCCTCTATACCAACGAAGCAGTTATTCAATATCGGATGAACGAATACAATCGGGCTATGGAAACCCTTTCACAAACCTACAACTCCAGTCATGCACTTAATATGTTGGCTCGCTTTGAATTGATTAAAAAGCGACAAAACACCCCAGATGAAGATGAGACGGCCTTGGAACTCAAATTGCAGTCTTTAGGATCCAATAAATTGTTGGTGACCGAGACGCACACACGTGGGATAAAATCAAAAATTATCGGCACCGTCATCAGTGGCGTGGGATTTGTCCTTGGTAAAAAAAAATCACAGACGGATGTCCCTAACAAAATCATCAACGGTTTAGAAGCCGCCTATTTTTACGAACGCTCCCGAAAATACGATAAGGCCATTGAAATCTATACACAGAGCTTGAACGATAAAAGCATTCCTGCCGAGGTTACCGCTACGTTACTCTTGCACCGCGGATTCTGTACCAGCCTCATGGGCGAATACAAGAAAGCCATTGTCGATTTTGACAAAACATCCGACCTTGTGCCCCAATCGGAAGAAGCGCAAGTTGCCATCAAACTGAAAGAGTTGACGCAAGGGCTGGAAAACCAGGTCAAGCTTGCCCGCGACGCCAAGCTGAGTCCGTTTGAGGCTGGGCGCCAGATGTTCCTGCTTGCCAATTATGCCGAGGCGGCAAAAAGTCTTCAGAAAATTCTAGCCAACCCGGCTTCGGATTCGTTGGAGCGTATTCAAAGTCGTTATCTCTATGGAAGGTCTCAAGAGGAACTGGGACAAGATAGCGATGCGGTGCTCACCTATCGCTCTGTGATCCAACAGGCTCCCAATTCGGAAGAAGCCAAAAAATCAAATCGCCGTCTTTATGTGCTGGGAAAATTCTACAGCCATGATGAGGATTTGGCTAAGGCAGCCCTTAAAAAAATGGAAAAGTATCAGGATTTTAAATTCATCAACAGTCTAAAATCATTGGCTGTGCCTAAGGCGAGAGAATCCATTCCGGGCACAGGAGCCGGGAGCGGTGAGGACTTGTCCAGTAATGCCGATGAACATGGGGCGTTAAAATTGGAAAAGGTGGATGTCGCAGACCTGAAAGGCGATGCAAAAGCCGTTCAAGAAGCCCTGAAAGCCGCGGATAAGAGTGAACCAGAGAAACTTTCCGCCACTCTCAAGACGGATGTTAAAGCTCGGCGCGCCAATGCCCGGATAATTGCCGATCCCTTACGGCAAGAGTCGATATTCGCTTCCATCGAGAGCAATATGAGCGAAATGGAGTTTATCTACCAGAAGTTTATGCGCAAGGGAGTTGTATTTGAAGGCAATCTTACCATTCGCATACTTATTGACCCGGCCGGTAAAGTAAAGGACGCCCGCATCGTCAGCGAAAAGAGTACCATTGACAATGCTTCCTTCGGCTCTGAAATCCTGCAAAACGTCAAAAAATGGCGGTTCCGGGAAGACCCACAGGCAAATGGGGACATTCCTGTTTCCTTTCCCTTACGGTTTGTAAATAAGGAATAGGCGGCAGAAAAAAATGCTTGACAATCCTGATTCCCAAGATATATTTGCACCAAATTGCGGAAAGAATGCAGGAAGATAATATGGAATTGAGTCAGGCGGATAAATGGGATTGCGGAAGACGTCCGAAACACGACGACTTTGACGATTTGGAGCCATTTGAAAATGAAGACGAAGAAGCCGATGAAGCGGACAGTGAAGAGGATGAAAACGAAGAAGTAGACTTCGATAATCCTAAGTTTAAGAAAACCGATATTTGGAATGACTACGCCGAGGATTTGGATTTCGAGGAGTAAGGCTGCTTGTCGCCTAAGCCGTCATTACTGGTTTTAGGCTTGCTTTTTCTGGTAGCCTGTACCAGTACCAAGCCTACTAAGCCCTTAACCACTGAAAACAGAGCCGATTCTGGTCAGGGGATATTGCATTCTCCTGGCCTTGTCCCCGAAGAGGAAATGCTTTTTTCGGAGGTGACCGAGTTCATAAACTTGGGGTTAGAAAGCATTACCGATTCCTTATGGTTCCAGGCTGGTGAAGATTTCGATAGCGCCCTGATTAAATTAGCTGGGCTGGAAGCAACCGATTCTTTAAGTCCCAGCGTGGCTTCCATGATAAAGGTATATCGGGATAGCGTACAAAGCCTCCTGATAGGCACGGTTGCCAAAACCAGTCAAATGGCCCAACCAGTACCCTTAACCGAGATGTTTGATGAGGAAATGGAGGACGTTTCCGATTCCTCCGTACACGCACTCGATTCCATAACGCATTACATTGATCCAAAGGCCTATGACCTCCCTTTGACCTCGCCCCTAGACCAACGCATCCTCCAGGCTATTTCGGTCTTTATGGGGCCCGGAAAGGGTTATTTTGCAAAATGGCTAAATCGAAAATCCAGATATGAAAAAATCATCCGGACGAAACTGGCTGAACGTGACATGCCCAAGGACCTGATGTATCTGGCTATGGTAGAAAGCGGCTTCAATCCCAAAGCCTGGTCTAAGGCCTCTGCCAGCGGCATGTGGCAATTTATCAGCGGCACAGGCCGGCGCTATGGCTTGCACGATGATTGGTGGTATGATGCACGTCGCGACCCAATAATGGCTACCGATGCGGCCTTGGATTATCTTGGTGATTTGAATGATGAATTCGGTGACTGGCACCAAGCTATGGCGGCTTATAATTGCGGTGAAGGTCGAATCCGGCGCTATCGAAACCAGGATTCGAGTTTGACGTATTGGAACATGCCATTGCCACAGGAAACCCGTTTTTATGTGCCCAAGATTTTGGCCGCCATGATTATTGGGCATAATCCCGAACGTTATGGCTTTGTCGTGGACAAAGCTGAATCACCGCTGGAATTCGATACGGCATCTGTACATGATTGTTTGTCCATTCGCGCTATCGCCCAGGCGGCTGGTGTGAGTGAAGATACCATCATCAGTTTAAATCCTGCATTGCGGCGGTGGTGCACGCCTCCAGACCAGCGTGAGTATCAGGTGAATATTCCTTCTGGGACAAGGGACGTCTTTCTTCAGAATTATGCTTTGTTGGATAAAAGCCAATTGGTCAATTGGCACCATCATATTGTCGGTAAGGGTGATAATATCAACTCAATAGCATCCCGGTACCGAGTTTCTGTGGCGGCTATCAAAGCCACAAATAAGATTAAAGGCAATAAGCTGCATAAAGGGCAGAGCTTATTAATTCCCCTGGCACCGGCGGATGCATTGAAGTACGCCGAAAAAGATGAGCCTGGCCGCACGGAACGCAGCGGGGGCCGCAGGGAAAATAGTTTCCAAAGGGGCACATATAAAGTGCGCAGTGGGGACAATCTTTTTGATATTGCCCGTCGCTTCAATACCACCGTTTCACAACTATTAGCGGCCAACCATCTTCGTTCCGGCGCAGGCATTCGCCCAGGGCAAAAGCTTCGTCTCGGCACCACTTCAGCTGTGGCTCGCGAGGAAGTCGATGAAGACCACAATGAACCGGATGCACGAAAAGCCTTGAAAAAGGCGGATAGGTCCGGGGTAATCCCAAAGAATATTCGAAGCAAAACAACGACGGGCAACAACTATCTGGTTTATAAAGTGGCAGCGAATGACAATATTTTTTCCATTGCCATGAAGCTGGGAATTAGCGAAAACAATTTGCGCAAGTGGAACGGTATCCAAGGTAACCGAATTTTAGTTGGGCAAAAATTGAAATATTTGAGCGCCAGACAATCCGACCAACGCGTGAACGATCTGGATGAGCCGGGCTCGGATAGGGACGAGGAAGCAGTTGCCGGGGGTGCATCAAAAGATTTGCCTTCTCCTAAATCCACTTCACTCGCAGCTAGCATGGCGATTGAAACCACAGGGAATAATCAAACCAAGATTTCGGAAAAGCAATATTACCTGATTAAAGGCGGCGACAGCCTATGGGATATTGCCGTAAAATACCGTAGCACCGTACAAAGACTCAAGGAGCTAAATGGCCGATTGCCAGCAGTGCTCAAACCAGGAACACGGATCAGGGTCAAATAACCTGATAGGAGAATTTCATGTCCAGATTTTTTAAGACCATGTCCGTGTTGGCCGTGGTTGCAATTATCGTCTTTATCTTCTTTTTAAATTCATTGGTAGGCTTATTTAGCCGACTTGCCGATGGGGGAACCGCCGGCGGGATGGGAAACAAGC
>JAYSRH010000206.1:0-4185 GCA_043721115.1 Fibrobacteria bacterium
CCAGAGCTGGAATAACTTGGTGTCACCCGAATTATTCACGTTGGGAAAGAAAGAATATCCGTGGGATATGGCGGGCCTACCCATTAACGCAAAGTCGCCGATCACTTGGGGGCAGTTAAAAAACGATAACCTCGGGGCCGGCCTTTTCGCCATGGTTCTAAAGGATTCTTCAGGCTATATAAAGCTGGCCGACGACTCGGTCATACGGCCCGGAATGTCCTTTTGGCTGGGTAGCCTAAAACCAATCGCTTCACTGGCGTTTACAAATTTCAAAGCAGGAGAATCCGACTCCAACGGAGGGTATCGCCTGACTTTGCATCATGGCTGGAACCAAATCTCTGATCCCGCTCTGGAAAAATTGTATTGGCCAATCTCTCGTACGGGTTCCAACTTTTCAAAATCTGAGATCAGAGGTCTCTCTGAATTTGTTCCAAGTATAATGGACTATGCCCCCACAGATTCCCTGGAACCTTGGAAAGGCTATTTCGTTTACTTTTACGGCAGCAAAGATACCGTCCTAGCCTTATATACGAGTCCAGGAAAAACGCCGGCCGCCAAGGGACCTGGAACCAACGCGTTGAATGAAACGCAAGCTGGACAAGGCGTAGAAATCAGTCTGGATTTTGGCCGACCCATTCCATTAATATTAGGTGCTTCCCCACAAGGTCAGGATGACTTTTCTACCGAGGATGAACCCCATTTGCCGGCTTGGCACCCGACATTTTCAGCATGGTCCTTACGCGACAAGCACCAGTTGTCCGTAGACATCCAGCATTTTACTCCGCAAGTTTTATTGCATTGGAACGTTGTGGTCACCCATTCCTCCAGTTCAAGCACATTAAATCAAGCAGTCGCCATCATGCACATTGCTACCGCCAAACTTCCCGCCGGTTATCAAGCATGGGCCATATCACGTACAACCGGTATCAGATATCGCCTGGAACAGGATGGAACTTTACCCCTTTTAGGGTTGCAAACCGACACCCTTTCGATTTACGCGGGACCCTTGGATAAGCTTGCGGAGTCTTCTGAATTTTCCAAAGCCCATTCAAGTGTTGAACATTTTTCAATCCAATTGGAAACCGGAAGCCATGGGCAACTTTTTATGAATTTAGCCTTACCCTGGAAAAGTCAGGTGAGCATTCATATTTGGTCAATTACTGGACAATTAGAAGCAGAAATTCCCTCTCGTGAATACGTGGAGGGTTTTTACAAATTACCCCTTTCAGCCCTAAAAAGTGGCCACCTCAGTGTTTTACAAGTGGGCCTACATGGTAAGGACATCAATCGTAGCTTTAGTCAAAAAATCATGCACTAAACTCAAAATTTTGTATTTACTCTAGTTTCACTCCATTTTTGTACCCACCCCCACCTAAAAAAACGTATTTCACCTAGAATTGCTCTGCCAATTGCGCCGTTTTCACGGGCTTAGGGCCAAAACGAACCCAGAAGCCCGCTTTCGAACATTAAAAAATGGGGAGATACTTGACCTTCAACTATATTTACGCCATAATACCGACCCCTTCGTTGGGTTCTAGGGTTTCCAACTGGGCTCAAAATGAGTCTAAAGAGTTGGTATCAAAATCAAATGCTGGAACAGCGCTTAGGAATGAAGTTCGCACCGTGAATAAATTAATGCTTTTAATAATTAGTTCTATAAGTTTAACATGGGGTCAAGGTATCCCCGGTGACGTTGCGCCACCAACCGCTTCAGCCTCCAAGGTAAATCCATTTGTGGATACCGTAGAAATAACACTTCACCGAGACAAAATCAAAGGCGACAGTGGTCAGCTTTGGTACGATTTAGACAACCAAGACCCATTTGATACAAACAAGTCCATCCTCTATCCCGAAAAGCCCATTCAAATTACCGCATCGACCGTGATGCGAGTCGTCGTCTGCTATAAAAAGCTCGAGCAATGCAGTGAACCAGCGATTTTCACTTATACCAAAGATCAAGCGCCAACTGTAACCCTATCGAATCCTACTGCCAGACAAATACTGCGTCAAGGAAGCGTGTCTAATTTATCCGTACGCGATGCTTTGGATGCTGATGGCCTGGTGGCTGGGGTTAGATACTATCGACAGGCCGCTGGTAGGACTACTTGGGAACTACTAGGCCAATCAAGCATCGGACCCAATTATTTGTTCGATTGGACTCCGACCACGGGCACTGGGACTGGAGCGTATCTAATTCATGCTGCCGCATACGACCAGTATGGAGCCACGGGCCTTTCCCTGGACGTGCCTGTAACGATAACCTTGCCGAATATGGTGCCCATCGTCAATATTAAGACGCCCAAGAGCGACGCATCCTTTTCCAATCTAGCTACCATTTCTTTAACTGCCGGCGCTTCCGATCAAGACGCAGTAGGGGGCGGAATTTCCAAAGTGGAATTTTACGCTGGCCCTAATTTGCTGTCTACTGTAACTGTTGCTCCCTATAGCTTCGACTGGCCCTCCGTTCCCACGGGAAATTACGTATTGTCCGCGAAGGCTTATGACAATAATTCTCCACCGGCAATTTCAACGTCACCGGAGGTCAATATTGTTGTTCAAGCCAACAAGCCTCCGGTTGTGAATGCCGGTAATGACACCGCAATAGTTTTACCGAATACTAGTCTGATACTGAATGGCACAGCTACGGATCCGGAGGGGACAGGCTTAACCTATACCTGGACGGTGCCAACAGGAGTCACGTTGAACAATTCAAATATTGCCCGACCCACTGCAACCATTAACGGAGGTGAGGGAAAATATACCCTTACCTTAAAAGCTACAGACGCAGGCACACCTCCCACCAGTGCAACAGCTCTTGTCGTCATCACCTTGCAAAGCAAACCGGTTATCACCAGCGGACTCACCGCTTCCGGGGCTGCGCTGCAAGCATTTACTTATAATCTGACCGCTACTGGATATCCAGTCCCAACTTTAAATGCTACCGGCATGCCCAGCTGGCTGCACTGGACAAGCGCAACAGCCATTCTCGCCGGTACGCCCCCGGCCATGGGTAGTTTTCCTATTACCATTTCCGCCACCAATGTCGCAGGTTTTGATTCCAAAACTTTGACCATTAATGTTGGAAGTGCCCTCACCAAACCAACCCTTACTAGCCCATTATCTGCCATCGGTAACCAAGGTGTGGCTTTCTCCTATACCATTACCGCCACTGGAACAGACCCGATAACTTTTTCAACGGGAGGGGGCTTGCCGCCGGGCTTAACCTTTTCCGGCTCAACAATCACCGGTACGCCAACCGCCGCAGGCAACTACACAGCCTCGCTCCTAGCCAGTAACCTCTATGGTACGGACGCAAAAACCCTTGCCATCGCAATCAATTCCGATCCCAAGCTGACCTTGAATCTTCCAGACTCTATGGTAGTTTTCGACAAGGATCCTGCTGCTTTTACCGTCAACGCCACAGGATTTCCTGCCGTGACCTACCAGTGGGAATATGCGGGAACGAATAATTTGTTTGGAGCGATCGGCACCAATTCCCCTGCTTATAACATTGCTGCAGTATCCCCATCTTCGGCAGGCAAGTACCATGTTATCGTCAAAAACGGCACGGGACCAGACATTACCAGCAAAACGTGCATATTGGTTGTGAAGCCCTTACCCTTGCCGATAGTTATCGTGCTGCAACCCGTTGCGCAAACACTAACTGTAGGTAAGACGTTTACCCTTAAATCCCGCGCTACTGGGGACACGACTTTGAAGTATCAATGGTTTAAGGGAACAGCGTTTGCAACAGCACCACCCTCGGCCCGTGACTCAACCTTTATCATTTCTGCGGTTGCCTTGACAGACGCTAACCTCTATAGTGTGCGCGTCAGCAATAAGTATACGGATTTTACCAAGCCCTCTACCTACGCTGTAAGTGACACGGCACGCTTGACCGTGATACTCCCCAAGCTGCCCCCACCAAAAGCCAATCCGACTTCATATTCGTTTTACCCATCAATTAAAGTGGTCCTGAGCCACGATACTGCAGGCACGACACTGTACTACACCAAGGATGGCTCAACCCCATCTACCCTAAGCGCAAAATTCCTTCCCGGAGATACGCTCAGATTTTCTTCAACCTCAACGATTAAGGCCATTGCAGTAAAATCCGGATACCAAAACAGTGACGAAATGACGGCAACCTATACCTATACCCTCCCAGGTCAAGTCGAGAAACCT
>JAYSRH010000207.1:0-11228 GCA_043721115.1 Fibrobacteria bacterium
ATGGAGGAGAATGAGTTGATCGCAATGCGCCGCTTCGTCCATATAAGGTGTGGAAATAACCATGGTGATTCCACTGGCTCGCAGGGATTTAAGCATGGTCCAAAAGTCGCGGCGCGCCACCGGGTCCACGCCAACCGTTGGCTCATCCAAGAGCAATAACCGGGGCTGATGTATGAGGGTACAGGCTAAGGCTAGCTTTTGTTTCATTCCGCCTGATAGCAGTCCCGCCCGTCGCTGACGAAACGGTTGCAACCCCGCAAAGTCCAGCAGCTGTTCCATGCGTGCAATTTTTTCCTTATCGACAATGCCGAAAATATCGGCAAAAAAATCCAGGTTTTCGAGCACGGAAAGATCCTGGTATAAAGAAAAACGCTGAGGCATATATCCGATGTGTGCGCGAATATGCGTGAACTGCCTGGCCAGATCGAAAGACAGCATGGTGACCTGCCCGCTATCGGGATCCGAAAGAGTGGCCAGGATATTCATCAAGGTGGATTTTCCTGCACCATCCGCGCCGATGATTCCAAAAAGACAGGGATCGGGGACGGTCATGTTGAGGCCGCGGAGCGCTTTTTCACCCGCATGGTCCTTGGCAAGATCCTTTATTTCAATGGCGTTGGGCATGCAGGGTGGGGAAAGGTTTATTTCCAAACTTCCACGGGCAGACCTCGCTTGAGCATGCCATCCTTATTGGCCGCTAAGGCGCGGATACGGAATACCAATTCATTCCTGCTTTCGCGGGTTTGGATATTCTTTGGGGAGAACTCGGCTTCATTTCCAATCCAGCTGATGGTTGCGGGCAGAAAAACCGCACTGCTTTTTCCACCTTCCATATCCAGTCGCAAACGAACTGCCTGACCATACTTTAGGCTAGCAAGCCAAGTTTGTGGAACGAAAAAATCCACCTGCAAGGTGTCTTCCCGTCCCATTTCATACACGGGTTGGCCCGGGGCCGCCACTTCATCCTGATTCCTATAGCGCGTTAGAATGCGACCCGAGGCTGGTGCGCGTAGGTAACAGCGATGTATCTGCTCCCGGATGAGATCCGTTTTCGCACGTAGGCCCTGCTCTTTTCCCTGTAGACTGGCCTGCATATCCCGGGCTGCGGAAAGTTTCAAACGCGCCGTTTCCAAACCCGAGGCGAGTTTATCATCCTGCTGCTGCGGCAAGGAACCTTCTTTGACGAGCGGGGCAATACGGGCATAATCGCGTTCCAGTCCCCTAATTTCAGACATGGCGGCCTTGATTTCATTTTCTTTGGCGCGCATTCCGGCCTTAAGCTCCGTCAAGGCGCCATCCACTTCTTGCAATTGCAGAATAAAATTAGTGCTGTCCACTACTGCCAGAAGTTCACCCGCAACCACTGCCTGTCCTTCATCCTTATTAACGGCCACCAGACGGCCCTGTACCAGAGACGTGACCTGATACGTTTGCGCCTCCACACTGGCAGAACCGATAAATTCCGGATCAACTTTACCGGAACAACCCAGCATGGATACTATTGCCCCAAGCGCTAAGCAGGCTTTTAGTCTCCAATGTGTAAAATCTCTCGCGACGATCGTATTGAAGTTTTCCATTTCAGTATCGCAAATCCTTTCCAGCGGCAAATCTCCATTGTAGGAGCGCCAACCGTTGCATAGTCCTGGCCTGGGCCATTTGCATCTCCGCGCGGGCCGCTTGATTGCGAGCTTCCAGCCAATCCAGGCCTGTAGCAAGACCCACTTCAAATTGGCGCTTGAGATCCTTCGCGGACGCTTCTGCAGCATCCTTGGATGCCTTGGCTGCTTGGAATTGAAGGTCCCAACGTGAATACTGAACCTGTGACTGCTTTTCTGTCTTCCACCATTCACTTTGCAATTTACGCTTCTGTTCTTGCATCACTCGGCCTTGGATTTCCAGTTGCTGACGCTGGGAGCGATTTCTGGATCCATCGAAAAGGTTCCACTTCAGTTGCAGTCCAAATATCCCATATTGCATAAAGGCATCGTCGGTCATATTCATTCCGGGATTGGCAAATCGATATCCGGCGAGGCCATAGAGCTGGGGGTATTTTTGTCCGATTAGGGCTTGCCGACTATAACGGGTTTGCGCGGTGGCGTGATCCAAGGCGATTGTTTCAGTATGCTCTGCTTTGGCTTCACTGATATAACCCGGCAATTCCCAGTCAGGCCGCTCCAGGGCATTGGAATCTGGCTCCGCATCCACGGACGTTTTCAACGCGGTGGTGTCCCGTGATCCTAGAAAATCGAGCAACTCAAAGCCCAGGGAATCCCGTGTGTTTCGAGCGGAAAGCAACTCCACCTCCGCTGCCTTGGATTTCGCTGCGGCCCATAGTGCCCGACTGCGTATTCCAGTTCCGGCGGCAACGAAATCCTGCAATTGCTTTTCTAAAACCTGAGAATGTTCCAGGATTTTTTCTTGATACTCAGTTTGCAGTTGCGACATCTGCCAAGCATAATATAGCGCAGCGAGTTTCAAAGAAACCTGATTGCGGGCACCCTGCCAGATCGCCTTTTTGGACAGCACGGCTTCCTGTTTGGCTTGCTGATTCCTGCCCTGTGTGAAACCGGTAAAAATGGGGTAGGTGGCATCCAGTCCCAGATCGAGTTTGTCATGATCGCCAAGTGCTCTATCGAATGTGGTGCCCCCGGGGGCTGGAAATGGCAAGGTGAGTTTCAGGTGGCTGGTCTCGGTGGTATAGGCATAATTTCCAATGGCATCCACGGAAGGAAGCCATGCGGCTTTGGATTCCTGTAGTTGACTTTCGGAACGGTCAATTTCCAATTGTAAAATGGACAGATCGGGATTGTGCTTAAATAGGATTTCCTGCGCCTCATGCAAGGTTAGAGCTGGGACAGGAATGAGGGGGAATAGGGAGAATGTTGCCCAAAAAATTACTAAGCCGGTGGGAAGATTCATTTTAACGTGTTCCCTCACTTTGCGCATAAACGTAGCAAATTGCGATTTTGCAGTTGAGATAAGAAATTCCATATGGATATTGAGACAAGGGCCATTAAATGGGCTATTTTTAAAGGTCCATACCTATTCACGGATTAGTCGGGTCAATCACTATGCAGAATTCTATTTCCACATCTTCTCCACTCCAATATACCGCGGATCGTTTTAACCCAAAACGTCGGCACACTCTTAAAGTAAGGGTCGGAAACCGTTATATCGGAGGAGATGCACCCATCTTGATCCAAAGTATGACGACGACCAATACAAAAGACATCGATGCTACCGTTTTCCAAACTTTGGAATTGGCGCGGGCTGGTTGTGAGTTGGTGCGCATTACCGCGCCTACGCAAAAGGACTCCGAGTGTCTTAAGGAAATTATGGAAAAGGTGCGGGCTGCGGGTTGCGACGTACCTGTTTCCGCAGATATTCACTTTCAACCACGCGCAGCCATGGAAGCCGTAAAGTGGGTGGAAAAGGTTCGAATTAATCCCGGCAATTTTGTGGACTCCAAATCCGCTACCATGCGTGAATACGATGATCAAACCTTTGCTTCGGGAGTTCAAAAGGTGTACGATGCATTTTCGCCTTTGGTGAAAATAGCCAAGGACCGGGGCGTTTGCCTGCGTATCGGAACCAATCACGGTTCCCTGTCCGATCGCATTATGTGGAAATATGGCGACACCATTGAGGGCATGGTTGAGTCGGCTTTGGAATACCTCAAAGTTTGTGAAGCGGAAAACTTTGAACAAATCGTTTTCAGTATGAAGTCTTCCAATCCACGCGTGGTGGTGGAAGCCTATCGATTGCTGGCAGCCCGTTTAGACAAAGACCATAAGCCGTATCCATTCCATATCGGCGTGACGGAAGCGGGTGATGGGGAAGACGGGCGGCTTAAGTCATCCGTGGGAATAGGCGCATTACTGCTGGACGGAATCGGAGATACGGTGCGGGTATCCTTAACGGAAGATCCCGTTCAAGAAATTCCAGTAGCCAAAACTTTAGTGAAACTTTGCGCGCTGGCGGAAATGGAAAACTGTCCTGCGTTGCCGGAAAGTTTAGACTATTACGCCTTTAACCGACGACAGGTTAACCTTGTTCATCTGGGCAAACTCGCAATCGGTGGTCGTGAAAAACTAGCGGTGGGAACACTGGATCCCTTTGCCGAAGCCTTGCCAAAAGGGGATCGCCAAATCGAATTTATCACCACTAAGGATTCCCATGCGTTACGCGTTAACGTACCGACCATTTGGGAACCCTCCACGGTGGATTTTGCCATTGCCACCGGACACAATGCGGTTGCCTTGCTCAGCGGATACATCCTCAAAGGAATGAGTGATTTCCCTGAGCATTTGGAAATCAAAGTGGAGGACGTGTCGCACCTTGACCGCTTATCTATTGAACTATTTGATTTGCCTCAATTGTTTTGGTCCTGCATGCCTGCTCAGAATATGGTCGCCCGGTACCGGCACTTGGCGGCATGGCTGGCTCACAAAGGCCGTCCAGACCCAATTATCCTCCGCGGTAACAGTGAAGGGACGCCTGAGGAAAATATGCAATTGGCGACGCAATTCGGATCCTTACTAGTAGATGGAATCGGGGACATGTTGCTTGTCGGCGGTGCATCAGGCCCAAAAGCATGCATGCACTTGGCCTTTGATATTTTGCAGGCTGCGGGGGTTCGCAAAACAAAACCGGAATATGTAGCCTGCCCCAGTTGTGGTCGTACTTTGTTTGACCTGCAAACCACCACACAAAAAATTCGTGCCCGTACCGCGCACCTAAAGAGCATTTCCATCGCCATAATGGGCTGTATTGTGAACGGGCCTGGCGAAATGGCCGATGCCGATTTCGGCTACGTGGGCGGCGCACCAAGCAAGGTCAATCTCTACGTGGGCCGGGATTGTGTGCGCAAGAATATTCCGGAAGCCGAAGCGCCCGAGGCGTTAGTCCGTCTCATTAAAGACCATGGGCGATGGGTAGAGCCGGAAACTTGAATACAGTGGGTAACCACGCTGTAAACCGGAATGCTCTTGACCGGCCTCGGGGTATGGCTGTGGTTTTGGTGGAGCCGGAAAACGCCGCAAATGTAGGGTTCATTG
Organism: Fibrobacteria bacterium; assembly: GCA_043721115.1. GTDB lineage: Bacteria > Fibrobacterota > Fibrobacteria > UBA11236 > UBA11236 > Chersky-265. The sequence continues at coordinate 5,058 of JAYSRH010000207.1, forward strand.
CCAGAACATTGACCTGTTATGGCGTTGAAGACTGTCGCATTGTAGGTAGCCCAGGCATAGGCGAAATGGAAGCCGCCAAAAAAACGGGTAAGGGTGCGCGTCAGGTTTTGGGCGCCATTCAATATTTCGATAATTTACCCGCCGCCATCGCAGACTGTCATTTTGCCATGGGATTTACTCGACGAGTGCGTGAGTCCGGGCAGCCAAGTCAAGACTTGCACCACATGGTTGCTGAGTGGCGGGAAATGAAAACGGACTCCATGCAAACCGCATTGGTTTTTGGCCGTGAGTCGCAAGGGCTTTCCCGTGAGGAATCTTTACTCTTATCGCATCTTGTGACCATCCCCATGTTCGATGCGTCCCTCAGTCTCAACCTATCCCATGCCGTTGCCATTGGGCTCTATGCTTTTCTTGGAGATCCCTCAACAGAACCGCGATTGTTGGACTCTGCACCCGCAAATAAACGGAACCTACCGACGCAACAGGAAAATGCGGCAGCCCTGGATCGAATGCTCCTGACATTGGAGAAAGGGAATTTTTTTCGGGGCGGAAAAGCTGCTGCCCAAAAGGAGTATGCGCGCATGCTATGGCAACGCCTGAAACCCAATCAGCAGGAACTGGATTTTTTGACCGGATTGTTAAAACGGCTGCCGGTTCATTCCTAGTCCAAGGCAAAGGAAGGCACGCCATGTTTCAAATTGAGAATTCTGAAATTCGCATCTCCATTCTCGACCCGCTACAGGACCGGTCTCGCCTTGGTTCCCGGTATTGCGCAGGTGGATATATCTGGCAGGCCACGGATTCCATTAAGGGCGAATTATTTTCCGGCCCAAAATTTCCGGATGCCAATCCTTCCGCCTTTGACGGTCAAGGGTGCCCGGAAGTTTTCGAAATCGCACTAGGGCAACAGAATGCGTTGGTCGGCGAGGATGTGTACGTGATTGGTGTGGGTCGGGTAGTGAGGGAAAGCCCCGTCAAACCGTTTCATGTGCGCAACAATTTCACCGTTAAGGAATTTGCTACATGGGAAGTTGACCTTAAGCCCGCTTCGTGTAACATGTCGTCCCGACAAAGTTTCAAACACTGGGACTTGCTCCTCACCAAAACGGTTTCATTGCAAGGTCGGACGCTGGTATCCAAGACAGCCGTTGCAAATCTAGGCAAGACCGAATTGCCTCTGCGATGGTTCGCTCATCCCTTTTTTCCTCATGCTGGTTTTGAGTGCGCGAAGTTTTCGGTGGAATGTGATTTGATTCGGTATCTTCCCGATATTGGCGCCTATCGATTCAATAAGTTGGGCTATTTGGAACGCATTCCCGAATACCCTTGGACATCCGGTGGTTTTCAACTTCTCAATTTGCCTTTCGGATTTCCCATGTCTTTTCAGCAACGGCACCCTCTACTCGGTGAAATTGCCGTGAACTGTCCCTTTCCTGTGGCATGGTTGCCGGTATGGGCCAATGATCGCACCATTTCCTTGGAGCCTTATTATCAAACCTTGCTCCCAATGGGTGCGCAGACAGAGTGGTCCATTGAATATGCGTTTTGAATGGCTTGAGGCCAATCAGAACTATGCAGCGGGCCAGATGCATCCGATGAAAACTGGATTATGCCAGCAATAAAATCGCCCGGCCTCATTCTAAAAAAGATTCCGTTCTCGGATACGAGCCTTATTCTCAAAGTCTTTACGCGCGACTCCGGATTGATCACTTTAATAGCCAAAGGTGCCAAGCGGCAAAAATCAAAATTCCACGGCTTGTTGGATTTTTTCACGCTCAACCAATTTGTCTATTCGGAAAAATCCAAGTCCGAAATTCTGACTCTGATGGAAGTCAGCCTTATCCAGGAATATCCGCGTCTCAAATCCGATCCAGGTAGGCAGGCGTTGGGACATGTCTTTATGGAATTGTATAGCAAATACATGCACGGCCCTGCTGTTTCCATGCCGCATTATGAATTATTGGTGGAAGGCATGGAGCAACTGGAATATGCACGCGAGGATTCCTTTGATCCGGTAGCCCATGCGTGCGATTTTTTGCTCGGCCTTTGCGCGGTATCTGGATTCAGTCCGCAGTTTATGGAATGCGTGCGATGTGGCGGCTTGGATTTGGGGTTGCGCGTGTGCATGGACGCCGACCTCGGAGGGCCGATTTGTTTCACCTGTGCATCCGGAAATGGCGGGGGTTCTACTTATTCTGGTCGTCTCATACAGTGGTTGGATCGTGTGCAAGAATTGGGGCTGCATGCGGGTCGTCTCACGCGAGAGGAAGAGCTGCGGGCGGAAACTTTTTTGCTGGACTTCTTGGGCAACCATGCCGGGGGGGCTCGGCAGGTAAAATCCTTGGATTTCTACCATCTGATGCTCAGTGGCACCTTTTCGAAGTAAAGTGAATTGTCAATGGCTCACGAGAATTTGTCAAAATAACATTTTGCGTGCCATAAAGACAAATTTGGGACAGCTTAGGCGGTTCTAAATTGTTCAATCGATAGTCCAATGCTTGGCTGCCACCCTGACAAAAGTCGCCTTCTAAAAGTATTCTGGGCGATATGTCAATTAAATCATATATCCATTTCAGGTATGCTGGACTCAGGTTTTGAATGGCATCGACTTTGCTTGATAGTGGTTCAATGGTGATTCAGGCGCTATCAAAATAGACATCGGGAACTGAGTCGTTGGAAAACAAGCCGGAGAGAGAATGAAGATGGTAAATAAAATGGATTCCACAATATTTGTTCGGTTATCGATATGGACCAGCTGCGTTGCCATGATGATGGCAGGCTTATTGTTAGCAGGCTGCGGTAAGAAAGATTCCAATGGCCAAGAAAATACACCAAAGGATGCGGCTAAAACTGAATCAAAGGCTGAGGCCAAAGGACCATCCAAAGGTGTAGGCCCTATCAAAAATATCGAATTGGGTGCCATTGATGAAGCCCTAGCTGCCAAGGGTGAGAAAATCTTTTCTGGTGTTTGCTCTGCATGCCATAAAATGGATACGCGCTATGTGGGTCCACCAATTTCAGGCGTGACAAAACGGCGTAGTCCGGAATGGATTATGAATATGATTTTAAATCCGTCCGTAATGACGCAGCAGGATGATACGGCTAAAGCCTTGCTGGGAATGTACATGACCCAGATGTCTGTCAATGCAACTGAAGAAGATGCCCGGGCAGTTTTAGAGTATTTCCGAAAACATGATGGTCCACAATAATTAAAGGAGTAATGATGAAAAACAATTCGTCCACCCTAGGATCTGCGATTGGCGTTGCCGCATTGGCAGTGACCTTGCTGGCAGGTTGTAATAAACAAGTAGAGCGCAAGGCCGCACCCGGCTTGACCAGTGACGCTGCCCAAAGAGTGTATGTTGCACCCGGAACCCATGATGAACTATACGGTTTCTTTTCCGGCGGCTTCAGCGGGCAACTGTCCGTTGTCGGTTTGCCATCCGGTCGAACAATAAGAGTTATTCCCGTTTTCTCGCAAAACGCAGAAAATGGTTACGGCTATTCGGAAGAAACCAAGCCGTTGCTGCAAACAAGCTTTGGCTTCATCCCATGGGACGATGCTCACCATCCCCAACTTTCCCAAACCAATGGTGAGGCGGATGGACGATATGTTTTCATCAATGGAAACAATACTCCCCGAATTGCAAGAATTGATCTCCGGACATTTGAAACCGTAGAGACCATTGAAATACCTAATAGCGCTGGAAATCATAGTTCACCGTTTACAACGGAAAGTTCCGAATATCTCGTAGCCGGTACTCGATTCTCCGTGCCCATTCCCCAAGCAAGTATCGCATTCAGTGAGTATTCAAAAGCCTTTAAAGGCGCAATATCCTTCGTTTCCGTAAATAAGGAAACGGGACGCATGGCTGTAGCTTTTCAAATCCTGCTTCCTGGATTTGATTATGATAAGGCACATTGCGGCAAAGGACCTTCCAAAGATTGGGCGTTCTTTTCCTCTTATAATGTGGAGCAATCCCATACTTTAAAAGAAGTCAATGCCTCACAGCGCGACAAAGATTTCATTGCGGCAATTAACTGGAAAAAGGCTGAAGAGTGCGTGGCAGCGGGCAAAGGCCATGAGGTTGCCGGGATTCACTATGACAATTACATGGATGAAAAAACCCAAACGGCCAGCAGCGAGATTCGCACTAAGGTGAAGATGATCACACCCGCGGAATGTCCCGATATCGTCTATTACCTTCCCACCCCTAAGTCTCCGCATGGCGTTGATGTGGACCCCAGCGGCGAGTATATCGTTGCAGGCGGAAAACTGGCCAGCGTGATACCCGTCCACTCCTTCACCAAAATGATCAAGGCCATTGAGGCCAAAGCTTTTGATGGCGAAACTTACGGAATTCCTATTCTCAAGTACGACCAGGTCTTGGCTGGTGAAGTGGATAAACCTGGTCTTGGCCCTTTACACACGGAATTTGACGGCAAAGGCAATGCCTACACGTCCATGTTCCTTTCTTCGGAAATCGTGAAATGGAGGCTCGGCACTTGGGAAATTCTCGACCGGATACCTTGCTACTATGCCATCGGACATTTGATGATTCCACTCGGAGATACAAAGAAGCCATACGGAAAATATGTTATTGCTTTAAATAAAATTACTAAGGATCGTTATTTACCCACGGGTCCGGAATTGACTCAATCCTCTCAGCTCATCGATATCACTGGTGACAAGATGAAATTGCTTTCGGAATTCCCAACCAGTGGCGAGCCTCATTATGCACAAGCAATTCCTGCTGCGATGGTCGAACCCAATAGCGTCAAAATTTTCAAGCTCGATGCCAATAATCATCCCGACGCCATTAAAAGCGAAAAGGAAGTCCGCATCGAACGCAAGGGGAAGGCATTGCATATTTATGCATCCGTTATTCGCAGTCATTTTGTCCCCGACAATATCGAAGGTGCCCAGCTTGGAGACACTCTGTATTTCCACATAACCAACTTGGAACAGGATTGGGACGTACCCCATGGATTTGCAATGATGGGAGCCCAGAATGCGGAACTATTGATTATGCCTGGTCAAACGCGCACACTCAAAATTGTTGCCAATAGGGCGGGAATAATTCCTTTCTACTGCACGGACTTCTGTTCGGCTTTGCATCAAGAAATGCAGGGATATATCCGTGTTTCGCCCCCAGGTGAGAAGGTTGCGCTTTCCTTTTCAACGGGAAAGGAAGATGCAGCTGTAAAGGATGGCATTTAAATTCTCGATATTTTCAATAAAGAATTGAAATCCAATATGATTCTCGCTAGTCACAAACTGAAAGAGGAAAAAACGGGAACCCGATTAATCGGGTCCCTGTTACTTGGCCTCGCGGGAATTGTCCTATTGCTTTCCCTATTTTTTCCGATATGGCGGATTACTCTCGAAGCTCCGCAGTATCCGGAAGGACTAGGGATGCAGATTTGGGCGAAAACAATTACGGGTGAGAATCCGGAAGACTTAAATATTATCAACGAACTCAATCATTATATCGGCATGAAAAAAATCATTCCGGATTCCATTCCAGAACTCCGGTTCATACAGCCTCTCATCCTAATATTTGCATTTCTGTGTTTCATTTTTGCCTTGCGCCCTCGCGTTTGGTCAACGGGCTTATTGCTTGGAGCCTTAAGCGGTCTTGGGGCGTACGGTATGTACGATTTTTGGAAATGGGAATACGACTATGGGCACAACTTGAATCCGATGGCCGCCATTAAGGTTCCGGGAATGAGTTATCAGCCTCCATTAATTGGTGGCGCAAAATTATTGAATTTTCTTTCTACTTCCTGGCCAGCATTAGGCGGTTATTTTCTGTTCCTGGCTGGGGGACTAATAGCCTTGTCATTTGGCCTGTTATGTTTGCCATGGTTTCGTTTAAAGCTACATAGCCGCCATTTCAACACAAGTGGCATAGCTTCCACTTTTTTGCTTTTCAGTGTAGTTTTATGGGGTTGTGAACGACAAGGCCCTGTTCCATTTTTGTGGGGCGAAGATGCTTGCCATTTTTGTAAAATGACTTTGGTGCAAAAGGGCTATGCCGTACAGCGCATCAATTCAAAAGGGAAGGTTTTCAAATACGACGCCATCGAATGTTTGTTGGGCGATTTCAAGGTCAAACCATTGGGGCCCAAGGAACAAATTTATGTTTCCGATTGGAGTCGACCCGATGC